>DASYCF010000519.1:0-6949 GCA_036500365.1 Byssovorax sp. | reverse complement strand
CCGCGCCGAGCGCGACGCCGACGAGCGCGCGCCGCGAAGCACCGCGCCGACGTCCGTGTGCGCGCATCGCCTGCCGAGGTTACCGCATCGCCGCGCGCGGGCACGTGAGCTTGCCGAGCGCGTCGAGCGCGTCGATGCCGTCGCACGCGGGCTCTGGATCGCCGAACGCGCGCGCCGAGAGCCACCCGATCATGCGGTCGACGTCGCGCTCGAGGAGCCCCTCGTGCGCGCCCTTGTGCGTCGCCTTCGGATCGACGCACACGGCGAGGCGGCCCTTCGGGAGCGTGCGCGCGAGGTCTTCCGCGGCGCACCTCGCGCGCGTCGGCGTCACGTTCACGTCGGCGCCGCCGGCCCAGAGGAGCACGGGCGCGCCCGCAGGGTCGACGACGGGTGCGTCGCGCTTCATCCACGAGACCCACCGCGTCGCCTCGGCCGTGCACGCCCCGCCGCCGAGGCACGCCTTCAGCGCGCCGACGAACGCCGGGTCGTACACGTCGGCCGCGCGCGCCTTGCCGAGCGGCGCGTCGAGATCGAGGGCGCATTTCGTGCTGAGGAGCTTCGCGAGCTCGTCGCGGCGCGCCGGCGCGAAGGCGGCCACCGCCTCGGCTTGGCCGGAGAACGTCGCGCCGTGGCCATAGAAGTAAAACAGGCTCCACACGAGATCGCGCGACCCCGCGTCGTGGTTCGATCCGTCGCCCGCGCCGATCATGTCGGCGAAGAGCCGACCGCCGAACCACATGGGCGCGCTCGAGATCACGCCTGCGATCGGGATCGGGAAGCCGTCGGCGCGCGCGAGCGCCTGCGCCGCGAGCACGGTGTGCCCGCCTTCGGAGTGGCCGATGAGGAGCACCTTCTTCGGGTGATACGCCTCGGTCGTGAGCTTCGTGAGCGCGCGCGCGGAGTCGAAGAGAGCGCGCGCCTCGTCCTCGCCGCTCATCCACGCCTGCGGCGGCTCGTCGTAGCTGAAGCCCTGGTACTCGGTCGCGACGGTGACGAAGCCGGCGCCCGCGAGCGCGAGGTTCAGAGGGTGCGTCGGCGAGCGCGTCGGCGCGCACGCGGCGGCGAGGCCGATCGTCCCGTGCGCGTCGAGGACGGCGACGTCGGTCGCGCGCGGCGCGTCGGGGAACAGGACGAACGCGCCGGTGATCGCGTCGGGCTTCTTCGCCGCGTCGTCGCGGCGGGCGCGGTAGCCGATGCGCACGATCGTGACGCCCGTCTTCGGCGGCGCGCCGTCGTAGCCCTTCGCGGCGAGGCGGGCCGCGAGCGTGGCTGCGTCGAGGTGCTCGACCCTCTGGCAGCGTACGACATCGCCGCGCGCGGCCTCGGTCCACGGCGCGAGCGACTCGGGCCGCGTCCCCACGCGCGCGGCGTCGTCGTCGCACGTGATCGCGAGCGGACCGGACGGCGCGGTGACCGGCGCGCCCGCCGGCGCAGCGACGACCGGGGCGGCCGGCGGCGCTCCGGCGCAGGCGGCGGCCACGGCGGCCATGGACGCGGCGAGGGTCGCGCGACCGAGACGCTCCATCATGCCCGTCGTCCTACCCGACCGCGCGCCCCGCGTCGTCGCCCATGAAATCGTACGCTCCGAGGCGCTCGAGGGTGCTTCGATGCGCGTGGAAGAGTGATGCAGCACGTGCGAACCTGCCGGCTTCCGCGCACGCTCGCGCTGACCGCGCTCGCGGCGTGCTCGATCCCGCCTCGAGCGACTCCGTTCGAGGTGGTGCTCCCTCGACGCGCGCCGCCTCTCGTCGACGCGAAGGTCGCCTCGACGGGGGGCGCGTTCGAGCTCCTCTGCCGCGGCCGCAAGCCGTGCGCGCTGCGGTCGAGGCGTGACGCCGGCGTCGACGCGAGCGGCGCCCGCCTGCGCGTCTTGCTCGTGGATCTCGGCGCGCACTTCCTCGACGCGGACAAGGGCACGCCGCCGGCGCCCGTCGACGACATCGAGACGAGCGAGCACGCGGACGTGATCTCGCCGATCGCTTGGGGAGGCGCGCCCGCCTGTCACGCGCTCGAGTACTGGCTCATCGCCGAGCGCGCCGGGGCGGTCGCTTCGCGCGAGCTCCTCGCCGCGTTCTGCAACGACGGCCAGGGCGCCGCGGGCGTCGGGCAAGACACGGTGACCGTCGGCGACCGCCGTGTGCAGATCGAGACAAGCGGCGGCTCGGCGTGGCGGTGGGGGACGTCGCTCGACCTCGATCTCGCGCCGCTGCGCGCGCGCACGCTCGCGACCGAGGGGAGCTTCACGCTCGGGCCGAACCGCGAGTCCACCAAGTTCGACCTCGGTGCGCTGCGCGGCGACCTCACCTGGACGGCGCCCGCCTGCGGCCCCGACGGCGCGCCGCGCGAGGACACGACCGAGCGATCGTACCTGTCGGTGTTCGTTCCCGAGGTAGAGCTCGACGCGGCGACGCTCGGCGCGATGAAGCGCGCGGAGCTCGGGGCCTGCGCCGCGACGCTCGACGGCTCGGGCGATCACGGCTGGGCGCCGTGGCCCCGCACGAGCGAGCCCGGGCGCTCTCTCCGCGCGGTGCTGTCGACGACGCACACGCTCTTCGTCGATGTCCGCGGCGCGCCGCCTCCGCGCGACGCCCGGCTCGAGATCTGGACGTCCTCGGACGCGCCGAGCTACATGGACGCGTGCCTCGCCCTGCACCCGGCGCCCGCGCCGTGGTTGCTGCGGCTCGCCGACGGACGTGTGACCGGCGGCCCCCGCGACGTCGAGCTCCTCGAGCGGACGCGTCGCCCCGGAGACGTCACGCGCGTGGTGATCCACCTCCCGGAGAAGGTCGCGGCGCTCACCCTCGCCTACTCCGACGGGCGCGCCGGGAAGCTGTCACGCGCGTTCGCGTCGAGCAGCATCGACCCGGCCGACGCCGCGTCGCTCGGTCGTCCGTGGCGCGTGCCGGCGCGCCTCGCGACGTGCGCCGTGGTCGGCGGTCGCCTCGAGCCCGTGGCGAAGACGCTGCACGGCGACGCCGATCATCCCGTCGCGGGCGACGACTGACGACAGTTCGCGAGCGGCGACCGCACGAGAGACGAACCGCAGCTTGTTTGGCCCGGCGCGTCGCCGCTTGCTATGCGCGGGCCATGCTCCAAAAGCACGGCAACCCGCGCATCGCGCGGCGCGCGCGTCGGTCCCACGCGCCCGGGGCCGGAGAGGCGGGCGCATGAAGACGGCCTGTGTGACGCTCGAAGACGTCCTCGTCGCCGCGTCGATCCGCGCGGCGTCGCTCGTGCCCGAGACGAGCGGCTACCTCACGCTCGCGCTCGTCGACGCGACGAACCGCATGCCATACGGCGTCGAAGATCGCGCGGTCCTCCTCACGACGGACGGCACCGTCACGCTCGCGCGGCGGGGGCCCGTGCTCCCGAGCGACGCCGCCGCCTCCGCCGCGCGCGACGTGCTCGCGCGGCTGCTCACCGTCTCGATCGGCTCGATGCCCGGCCTCTCGGCGACGGCTCGGCCGCGCAACGAGGGCGATCGCGGCGTCGACGCGGTCGCGTCGGAGCTCGAGGCGGCGCTCATCCCCGTGAACCGCCAGGCGGCTCGCCGGGCGCTCGCGCGGCTGGCCCGCGAGACGTCGCGCGCCCGCGAGATGGGCAAAATCAGCGCCGCGCAGCGCGCGGCGACGGGCGCCGTCGACGTGCCCGCGCCGAAGCGCGCCGCCGCGACGACGCTGGTCGGCCACGCCCCGCAGCCCGCCGCCGAGGCACCGCGACCGATGCTCACCGCGCGCGTCGAGGTCGAGATCGAGGCGAGCGTCGCGCCTGCGCCGCTCGATCCGTCGCGCGTCTCGGCCGACGGGTTCGCCGACGCGCTCGGCGTGTCGGAGACGCCGTCGATCGTCTGCACGCTCGGCACCTTCGAGACCCCGGAGCCCGAGCCGTACGTCGTCGAGGGCCCGCCGTTCGAACCGACGCCGACCGCGATGGGCATGCAGACGCGCTTCGAAGACGACGCACCGGCGTCGTGCCCGCCCGCGAGCGTGTCGGCGCCGTCGCCCGAACCTCGCAAGCCCGTGCTCGAGACCGCTCCGTGGCGTGCGCTCGACGACGCGGCGATCGCCGCGCTCGGCCTCGGTGAGGGCGAGGCCACCGAGATCGACGCCGTCGCCGCCGTCGCGCCCGTCGAGCCGAGCGACGTCCCTACCGCTGCCTGCGAGCCCGTCGTCGCGCCGTGCGACGCCGTCGCCGCGCCGATCGTCGCGTGCGCCGCTCCTGCCGAGGCGTCGGACGACGCGCCGCCATCGGAGGGCCCGACGCTCGAGCTCTACGTCGAGGATCTCGTGTTGCCGGCGCTCGCCCTCGGCGCCGAGGTGTCACGCGCGACGCTGCCCTTCCCGCTCACGATCGATCGGCTCGAGCAGACGCCGTCGCCGATGACGGAGCCGACGACCGCGGCGGCCGGGTCCGACGCCTCGGCGGTGGTGACCGCTGACCCGACGCCCGCCGACGCGTCCACCCCGGCGGAGGGGCACGCGTCGAGCGAGGCGCCCGTCGACGTGGCGTCGGTCGAGATCGAGGTCGTCGCCGACGTGCCCGCGACCCTCGAGCCGACGCCGCTGCCGAGCGCCGCTGCGCTCGAGCACACGCCGTACGTCTACGAGCTGCTCCGCCGCGCCGCGCGCGTGTCGGCGCCCCCGCCGTCGTCGCTCGGGCGATCGCGCGCCGACGAGCTCATCGAGAAGTTCGGCGCGAAGAGCGACGAGCAGAGCCTCTTTGCCGCCAAATCGAGCCTCAAGACGCTCATCGGCCTGTCGCCCACGCCGCCGCCCGCGACCGCCGCGTTCGTCGCGTCGATGATGCGCTCGCCGATCATCGTCGAGGCGCCGCAGCACGGCCCGCTCTCGACGCCTCCGCCCGCGCCGCCGCTCGTCGTCGCGCGGTTGGCGAGGCCGCGCCGCACCTCGGCGCTCGCGCCCGTGGCGTTCTTCGCGCTCGGGTTGCTCGTCGCGGGCGCCGCGCTCTCGGCGCTCCGGCCGGACATCGTGTCGGACATGGCGGCGCGCGTCGGACGCGGCCCCTCGCACGAGCCGGTGGCCGCGCCCGCGACCGCCGCGCCTGCGGCCGACGCGCGCGACGCCTCGCCCGCTGCCGCCTCGCGCCGCGCGACGCCGCGCGCCGAGCGGGACACGGGCCCGGGCCGCGCGCGCTGACCGGATGAACCGAGCGGTTGACGGCGCGCCCCCGGGGCGATGAACTGCCGTCATGCACGACCAGAACATGGCGATCGTGAAGTCGCTCGTGAGCGTCGCGTGGGCCGACGGCGTGTACGCCGACGAAGAGCGCGAGATGATCGAGGGGGTCATCTCCGCGTTCGAGGCCACGCCGGACGAGGCGAAGGAGATCCGCGAGTACGCGGCCGAGAAGAAGACGCTCGACGACATCCCGCTCACCGAGCTCTCGACCGACGACCGGCGCGTCCTCGTGCAGCACGCCGTCCTCCTCACGTTCATCGACGGTACGCAGGCCGAATCGGAGAAGAAGTTCATCGACGAGCTGTGCGAGCGCCTGCGCATCCCCAAGGACGAGGCCGCGGGCATCATCTCGGCGGCCGAGGCGCGCGCGAAGCGGTTCCTCGCCGTGCTCTGACGTCGGTCGTCAGAACGCGATCGCGAGGCCGTCGGCCGTCGCGCGCACGCGGGAGACGGCGCTCGCTGCGTCGCGCTTCGACGGCCCCGACGTCGCGACGAGCACGACGCCGACGATGACGCCCGCGCCCGCGATCGCGAACGACACGTTCGAGATGTTCGCCGTCGTGTTCGCCGCCGAGATCGGGTTCGACTCGCCGGGGCCGCAGATGTTGTCCGTGCAGTCCGACGAGATGGAGCTCGTCTTTGCGAGCGAGATCGCGCCCGTCACCGAGCCGACGACGAGGCCCGCCGCGCCGACGCCGAACGCGACGTACGCGGACGTCGGCCATCCCTTCGACTCGGCGGCCGGCCGGGGCGGCGCAGGAAGCGGCGCGGCGACGACGACGGGCGCGGGCGGAGGCGGCGCGACGACCGGCGCGGCCGACTCGGGCGCGAGGGGCGGCACCTTGACGGGCGTGCGCGCGGGCCCGGGCGGCACGACGAGCTCCGACGTCCACGCCTTGCGGCCGGGCGCGCTCGCCTCGATCGCGTGCTTGCCGGGATCGATCGGGACCGGCGTGCCGAGGAGCGCGGCGTCGAACGCGCGCCCATCGAGCGTGACCTTCACGTCGCGTGCGTCGCCGGCGAGCGTGATCTCGACGCGGGAGAGGCGCTGCTCGAGCGCGGTCGCGTGCTCGCTCGCGAACTCCTCGCGCGCGAGATCCTTGGCGGCCTTCGCCTGCTCCTTGGCCTCGATGAACTCGCCCCACGCCGAGCCCGTCTTGCCGAGCTGTTCGTGGCACGTCGCGACGTTGAGCAGCGTGCCGAGGCGCGGCTCGATGCGCTGGCTCTTGTCGAAGCGATCGCACGCGAGCGCCGTCTGGCCGGCCTTCATGAGGTCGCGGCCCTCGAGGAAGAACTTCTCGGCCATCGCCTTGTCCGGCACCTGCGCGAGCGCGGTCGGCGCGGACGCAGCGCACGCGAGGGCGATGAAGGACGCGCCCGCGAGGCGACCCAGACGACGAGGCGAGGCCATTCGTGATCGTCCTAGCGCAGACGCTCAACGGGTGTCGAGCAGGCTGTCGGGGCTCGGCGCCGCGCCGGGCTTCGACGGCTTCGCCGTGTGCATGTGCGCGGTCGCCGCGTGGGAGGGCCCGGCCGGGTGAGCGGCGTGCGGCGCGACGGCGCTCGCCGATGGAGCCGCGCTCGGCGCCGCGGAGACCTCGACGCTCGGCGACGCCGAGATCATCGGCGCGGTCGGCGTCGGCGCAGGCGCGGCCGCCGGCGCGGACCACGGCGACGGCGAGGCGGCGGGCACGTCCTTCGCGGCGGCTGCGTCGGTCGAAACGCTCGACGGCGGTCGTGGCCAGAGCAGC
>DASYCF010000518.1:0-4149 GCA_036500365.1 Byssovorax sp. | reverse complement strand
TCGTCCGGCATCGGCGCCGCCGTCGCGCGGCAGCTCGTCCTCGAGGGCGCCGCCGTCGCGCTCGTCGCCCGCCGTGACCAGGAGCTCGCAAGCGTCGTGGCGTCGCTGCCCGAGGAGCGCCGCGCCGCCGCGCGCGTCTATGTACACGACGTCACCGATTTCGACGCGACGCCGGCGCTCTTCGAACGCATCGACCACGACCTCGGCGGGCTCGATCTGCTCGTCTACGCGGCCGGCGCGATGTCGCAGCTCGACGAGGGCGAGTACGACTTCGACGCCGACCGGCGCATGGTCGACGTGAACCTCGTCGGCGCGATGGCGTGGATGAACCTCGCCGCGGCGCGCTTCGAGGCCGCGCGCGCGGGCACGATCGTCGGCGTCTCGAGCATCGCGGGCGTGCGCGGCCGCCGAAAGAACCCCGCCTATTGCGCGTCGAAGGCGGCGCTCACGACGTACCTCGAGTCGCTCCGCAACCGCCTCGCGCGCTACGGCGTCACGGTCGTCACGGCCAAGCCGGGCTTCGTCGACACGGCGATGACGCGCGGCATGAAGGGCCTCTTCTGGCTCGTGTCGGCCGAGCGCGCGGCCTCGATCACGCTCGACCTCGCGCGGCGTACGGGGGGCGCTGACGCGTTCGTGCCCGCGCGCTGGTCGCTCGTCGCCGCCGCCGTCGCGGCGATCCCGTCGGTGGTGTTTCGCCGTCTCGACATCTGATGACCTCCCTCGCCCTCCGCGCTCACGCTCCTATCCGCGTGCTCGACGGCTTCGGCCGGGCGGCGCGCGCCGCGTGCCGCTACGCCGCCCCGCGCGACGCGGGCGAGCTCGTCGACCTGCTCGCGCGCGCCCGCCGCGAGGGCGTGCCCGTCACCCTCCGCGGCGCCGGCCGGAGCTATGGAGACGCCGCGCTCGGCGCCGGCGGCCTCGTCGTCGACACGTCGCGCCTCGACGCGCTCAAGAGCTGGGATCCGACGACAGGCGTCCTCGACGCCGAGGCGGGCATGACGATCGAGGGTGTTTGGCGGCGCACGATTGAGGACGGATATTGGCCCCACGTCGTCCCGGGCACGATGCGGCCGACCCTCGCCGGGTGCCTCTCGATGAACGTGCACGGCAAGAACAACGCGAAGGCGGGACCGTTCGGCGAGCACGTGCTCGACTTCGATCTCGTGACGCCCGCGCGCGGCCTCCTCCGTTGCTCGCGCGACGAGAACCGAGACCTCTTCCACGCCGCGATCGGCGGCCTCGGCCTCCTCGGCGCGATCACGCGCGTGCGCCTGTCGCTGAAGCGCGTCGAGTCCGGGCGCCTCTGCGTCACGGCCGTCGCCGCGCGCGATCTCGAGGCCACGTTCGACGCGTTCGAAGAGGAGCTCGAGCGCTCCGACTACACCGTCGGCTGGATCGACGGGCTCGCGCGCGGGCGCTCGCTCGGCCGCGGCGTCCTCCACGCGGCGCGCTACCTCGGCGCCGGCGAGGATCCCGAGCGCGCGCGGTCGCTCCACGTCGAGTCTCAGGTGCTCCCGCCGCGCGCCCTCTTGCTGCCACGGAGCGCCCTCTACCGCTTCATGCGCCCTGTCATGAACGACCCCGGCGTCCGGGCGATCAACGCGCTGAAATGGGCGGCGTCGCGCGCGCGCGGGCGGCACACGTACCTCCAATCGCACGTCGCGTTCGCCTTCTTGCTCGACTACGTGCCCAACTGGCGGCTCGCGTATGGCCGCGAGGGGTTCATTCAATTCCAGGTCTTCGTCCCGCACGCGGCCGCGCGCGAGGCGATCGCCGGCGTCCTCGGCGCGACGCACAGGCACGCTCTGCCGACGTACCTCGCCGTGCTGAAGCGTCACCGGCCGGACGGGTTCCTCTTGAGCCACGGGCTCGACGGCTGGTCGCTCGCGATGGACCTGCGCGTCCACGCCGCCGAGCGCGAGCGCCTCCGCGCGCTGACCGACGAGCTCGCCGCGCGCGTGCTCGACGCGGGCGGCACGTTCTACCTCGCGAAGGACGCCGTGCTGCGGCCCACGGATCTCGCGCGCGCCTATGGCCCCGAGCGCCTCGCCGCGTTCGCCGATCTCCGAGCGCGCGTGGACCCGGACGGGTCGCTCACCAGCGATCTGGCGCGGCGGCTCGACCTCGCGAGTCCGCGTCAACGCGAAGACGAGGCCGCCGGAGGAGGCTTTACGCCGCTCGCCGCGTCCGGTCCGCCCGAGAGGACGACATAGGCAATCGGCACCGACACACCGATGAGCACGAACACGCCACCTCGCCCGAACAGGCCCTTGCGACCCGGCAGCATGAAGAGGCCCGACGCCGAGAGCACGAGCAGCGCGATCGCGTAGAAATCGGCGAAGTAGGTCCACGCGCGCTTGCCCCGATTGAGATGGAGCCAGTTCGCGAACCGCAGGAAGAACCGCGGCTCCTGGCCCTCGTCGATCACCTTGCCCGACTCCGTGTCGACGTGGAGCGTGCGCTTGTCGAGCGTGATGTCGAGCGTCGTCGGGCTCGACCGGTACGCGTCACGGATCTTCGCGTCGACGTGCATGCGCGCGAGCACGTCCTTCGCCGCGGCCTCGTCGTCGCCGGTCACGGGGCCGCCGAGCTCGACCGTGCGCTCGTAGCTCGTGAAGCTCGGATCCCAGCTCGCGATGTGGTTCACGGCGAGGCCGGACACCGCGTAGATGAGCGTCAGCCCCACGGCGAGGTTGCCGAGGTCGCGGTGCAGCGCGCGGTTCCAGGCCCGCGCCGTCGCGCCGAGCCGCCGCTTGCCGCCTCGCTCACCCGCGGGCTCAGCCGTATCGCTCTTCGGTCCAGGGGTCGGCGTGGTTGTGATAGCCGCGGGTCTCCCAGAAGCCCGGGTGATCCTTCGCGCTGAAGTGGATCCCGGTGAGCCACTTCGCGCTCTTCCAAAAGTAGAGGTCCGGCACCAGGCCGCGCACGGGCGGGCCGTGCGGCCTCGGCAGCGGCTTTCCCTCGTACGCATACGCGAGGATCACGCTCGGCGCGGTCGCCTCGGTGAGGCGCACGTTCGCCGTGTAGCCGTTCGCGGCCTCGAAGATCACGTAGCGCGCGCTCGCGCGGACCTTCGCCTTCTTCGCGATGTCGGCGACGCGGACGCCGGTCCAGTGGCTGTCGAACAGGCTCCATCCGGTCACGCAGTGCACGTCGGCGGTGACGTCGGTCTTCGGCAGCGCCCGGAGGCCCGCGAAGTCGACGTCGAACGGCTCGTCGCACTCGCCGTGCACGTGCAGCTTGAACGCGCCGGGGTCGGGGTCGCCCGGGTCGCCGCCCATGGGCTTGAGCGCGGTGAGCAGGCGCTGACCGGGCGGCAGGCGCGGTCGGCCGTCGGCGCGGATGAGCTTCGCGCGCGGGTCGTTCTCCCCCGCCAGCACGTAGCCGCCCGCGCCGAGCGCGACGACCGCGGTGCCGGCCGCGGCGAGGCGGAGGAAATGCCGCCGCTCGAGGCTCCGCTCGAGCTCTGGGTAGATGCCGCTCATGATCCGCGCCTCTGGGAGGGTACGGGCGTCGGCCCCGGCGGTTCCGCGGAAAACGTCACGCCCGCACGAGCGTGATCTCGGCGATCTCCGGCGGCGCCCCGACGCGCATGGGCGGCCCCCAGTAGCCCGCGCCCGAGCTCACGTAGATCCACGTGTCGCCGCGTCGGTGCAGGCCCTTGATGAAGGGCTGGTCGTAGATCAAGAGGCCCATCGGGAAGATCTGCCCGCCGTGCGTGTGGCCCGAGAGCTGGAGCCCGACGCCCGCCTTCGCCGCTTCGTCGACGCTCCGCGGCTGGTGCGCGAGCAGCACGAGCTCGCGCGTCGGGTCGCGGCCGGCCACGCACGCGCCCACGTCGTGCTCGTGGCCGACGCCGTAGTGACCCGACCGGAAGTCGGGGACGCCGGCGAGGTCGAACGAGGCGCCCTCGTCGCCGATCGAGACGCGCTCGTTCACGAGCACGCGGATGCCGAGCGCGCGGATGTGCTCGATCCACGCGGGCGCGCCCGCGTAGTACTCGTGGTTGCCCGTCACGAAGAACACGCCGTGCCGCGCGGCGAGCCTCGCGATCGGCGCGACCTGCGCCGCGATCTGCTCGACGGTGCCGTCGACGAGATCGCCGGTCACGACGATCACGTCGGGCGCGAGCGCGTTCACCACCTC
>DASYCF010000517.1:0-5589 GCA_036500365.1 Byssovorax sp. | reverse complement strand
CGCCCGCGAGGTAGATCGCGTGCTCGTAGACGACGGCGGCCTGGTGCGTGATCGGCTGGTCGAGCGACGTGAGCGCGGTCCAGGGGCCGAGCGTCGTGCCGTCGAACGTGGCGCGCTCGACGTCGCTGCTGATCGACTGTGAGAAGCCGCTCTGGATGAGGCCGCCGATCGCGTAGACGTAGCCGCGGTCGGCGCTGTAGCTCACGTGGTAGCGGCCCGTGTTCATCACGGAGCCGGGCGTGAACGTGATCACGCCGGCGTCGGAGATCGCGCCGACGAACGTGTCGCCGATGGTGGTGCCGGACTGCGAGAGGCCGCCGCCGATGACGACCCCGTTGCCGACCTGCGCCATCCCCGGTCCGATGAGGCCCTCGGGCAGCGTCGTCGTCTCGGCGAACGGGCCGAGCGTCCCGTCGGCCATGATCGGCGCCTGATCGACGCTCGCGAGCGCGGTGCCGAGCGCGTTCGTCCCGGCGGCGACGTAGAGGAACGAGCCCTGCGACGTCGTCGCGATGAACGTGACGTGGTGGTCGCGCGGCTCGGTCAAGCTCGGCCCGTTCGACCAGCCCGCGAGGGTGGCCTCGCACGTCGCGCCGGCCGCGTGCGATCCCGTCGGGCAGCTGCTCGCGCCGCCGCCGCCCGACGCGCTGCCGGTCGAGGTCGTCGACGCGGTCGTCGACGAATCGGCGGACGCGGCGCCGCCTCCGGTCGCGTTCGAATCGGACCCGCACGCGGCGAGCGAGGCGATCGGAAGAACGAGCGCGGCGGCGAAGAGGAGCGCGCTCCTCACGCCGGTGTGCCGAGGATGCTCGAAGCTCATGACGGAAGACTCCCCACCTCGATGCGTGCCCCCGGCAGCGGCGGCCCGGCAGCCACACGCTCACAGCGACGCACGATCGACCCGTGGTGCGCGCGCACCCTAGCAGGACCCGGCGCGGCGCGGGAGCCCGCCGTCGCCTCGCGCATCACGCGCTCGTTTCGAGCGGACGCGGAGGCCGCCGTGACGCAGAGTCGCGAGGCATGCGCGCGGACATCGGGATCGCGGTCGTCGTCGCGATCGTCGCGATCGTCGCGTGCTCGCCGTCGCCGCCGTCCGCTGCGCCGGTGGCCTCTGCGCCGTCGCCGGCGAACGCCGCGGCCGCGGCGCCGAGCGCGTCGTCGTCGTCGACTTCCACAGGCGCCGTCGCGAGCGCGGTTCCATCGACGTCGGCCGCGCCCGCGTCGACCGAGATATCGCCGCTCGCCGCGCGCAGGCTGCTCTTCCCGACCGAGGGCGACGCGAGGCCGCGCATCGACGCGTGCGCGCGCGCCGAGGATCTCCACGCGAGCGTGCGCTGCATGATCGCGCTCCGTTACGAGGGCGACGCCGCCGCGGCCACCGTCGCCGCGCGCCTCTACGACGCCACGGGCGACGTCGCCGGCCTCGAGCCCGAAGGCGATTTCGACGGCGGCTGGCGCGGGCAGATCCACTTCGTGCCCGAGCTCCCCGTCGGTCGATATCGACGCCACCTCGTCGACGTCGCCGCCGCGCTCGAGGACCTCGAGCGGTTCCTCGACGACGTGCGCGCCCGGGCCCCCGCGCCGGTGCACTACCGCACGCGCGACGTCGCGTTCCGTTTCCTGCGCTCGGTCGGCCGCACGACGCCGAGCGCCTTCGCCGAGCATGGGAGCGTCGGCTACAACGTCGCGGGCTCGCTCCTCGGCACGGCGTCGGGCGTGAAGGAGACGCTCGTGCACGAGTACTTCCATTTGAACGACGAGCCCGCCGACGAGAACGCCGAGCCGTGGTCGGCGCGCGCGCTCGGCCCGATCTTCGACGGCATCGTCGCGTCGTGCGGAGAGAGGCAGCCCTGCCTCGCGCCGTATGCGCCGAACGACACCACGGTGCGCGGGGGCACCTTCTACGCGTTCCAGCCTGGCGGCGGCCCGCACGAGTACGCGGCCGAGCTCGCCGTGCGCTACGTGAAGGAGGTCAAGGCGCGCCTCGCCGCCGCGCCGCCGCCCGTCGTCGTCGCCGCGCAGGGTGCCCGGCCGTTCAAGTGCGGCCCGGCCGAGAACGCGCGCGCGTGGGCCGCGCTCGTGGGCGCGTTCTTCGGCGGCTTCGACCCGATCCCGGGGTGCGCGGCGCGCTGATTGTCCCCACGTGTGTGGTAGTCTGCGCGACCGTGGGCGAGGCGGGCGCGGCGCATCAGCAAGGGGAGCTCGGCAAGACGCCGATTGCTCATCTGCTCGTCTACGCCCTCGACCGGCAGCTCACCGGCGAGCTCTTCCTCGAGGGCTCGCCGGGCGACACCGTGGTCTCGTTCGTGCGCGGGGTGCCGAGGAAGATCCGCGCCGGGGACCGGCACCTCTTGCTCGGGCGCATGCTGGTCGACCTCGGCGCCATCTCCGAGAAGACGCTCGCCGACGCGCTCGACACGCGCGGGCTCCTCGGCGATGCGCTGCTCCTCGCCGGGCGCGTCGAGCGCGACCTCCTCGAGTCGACCGCCGCGCGTCAGTTCGCCGAGCGGGCCGCGCACCTCTTCGAGCTGCCGAGGTCGACCAAGTTCCGCTACGTCGAGGGCAGCGCCACGCTCGCGTCGTGGGGCGAGGCGTGCATCGCCGACCCGCTGCGGCTCCTCGCGACGGGAGTTCAACGCCACGGCTCGACCGCCTGCGCGAACGCCCTCGCCGCCATCCGCTCGCCGCTGCGCGTCCACCCCGCCACGCCCATCGAGCGCTTCGGCTTCGACGCGGACGAGCGCCTCCTCGTCGACCACATGGCCGCGCACGGGAGCTCGCTCGAGGAGCTCGTCGGCTTCGATCTCCTGCCCGCGGTCGCCGTCGAGCGGCTCGTGTACCTGCTCCTCATCGTGCGCGCGTTCGCGTCGGAGTCCGGGAGCGTGCTGCCGCTGTGCTGCGAGGTGGCCGACTCGTCGCAGCGCACGCCGCTCTCGTCGCGGCCCGTCGCGAAGGTGCAGCTCCGCTCGAACTTCGTCCGCGCGGGCGCCGCCGTGCCCGACCTGCCCGGCGACGGCGAGCGCGCCGCCGTCTCGGTGCGCAACAAGAAGAAGGGCCCCGTCACGCCCGTCGGCCCGCAGTCGTCGGTCGGCCGCGTCCCCGACGCGCCGCCGTCGTCCTCGGCCGCGCGCATCCCCGACGCGCCGGTCTCGTCGAGGGGCGCCGCGCCGCCGTCATCTGCAGTCGCGGCGCCGCCGTCGTCGGCCGTCGTGTCGTCGGCGCCCGTCGCGTCGGGTGAGCGCGTGCGGTCGCCGCTGCCCCCTCGGCCCGTCGCCGCCGTGACGCGCAAGCGCACCGACGAGGAGCTCGCCGACCTCAGCGACGCGGGAGAGTGGGAGTCCGCGAGCATCCGGCCAGGTGCCGACGCGCGGGCGACTCCCATCATGGGCGCGATGGCGACCGACGCGTTTGCTCACGAGCTCTCGCGCGACGAGCGGCCGACGCCGGTGCCGCCCTCGCCCGTGACGATGGGCGCCGTCGCGCGCGAGAAGATCGCCGCGCGCGACGTCGACGGCGCGCTCGAGGCCGCGAACGACGCGCTGCGCGCCGACCCTGACAACATCGAGACGCGCGCGCTCGTCGCCTGGGTGCGCGCGCACATGCAGGGCGCCGACCTCGCCTCGATCGCCGACGAGCTCGACGAGCTCCTCGCCGCGCGCGACCTCGTCGAGGCGCGCTACTACCGCGCCGTCCTCCGCGCGCGCCTCGGCGACCACGCGGGCTCGATGCACGACCTCCGCCGCGTGCTCGACGCCGCCCCCGGCCACGAAGAGGCCACCCGGGAGCTCGCCGTGCTGGTCGCGCGGGCGGGGTGACGTGTCGTCGTCCGGTGGCTCTATTCCGCACCGGCGTCGCGAAGGTCGGCCTTCGCCGCGCCGAGCACGTCCACGCGGTGCGGCGTCAGGATGCGCCTTGGCTCGTCGAGGCCGACCATGCCGTGTTCGTTGTCGCCCCAGCAGAAGACGTCACCATTCGTGCCGAGCGCGCAGGCGCTGTCGGCGCCCGCGGAGACTTTGGCGATCGGCGGCAGCCCTTCGACCTTCGCGGGCAGAAAATGCGCGGTGCGCGTGCCGTCGCCGAGCTGACCGTCGCCGTTCTCGCCCCAGCACCACGCGTCGGCGTCGACGAGGGCGCAGGCGAAGTATCCTCCCAGGGAAATCGCGGTGGCGGGGCCGATTCGTCCGATGCGGACCGGCGCGAACACGGGATCGGGTGACCTCGCGCCCTGACCGAGCACGCCGGACTTGTTGTTGCCCCACCCCCAGAGCTCGCCATTGTCCAGGAGCACGATGGCCGCCCCCGTGGAGGTCGAGACGGCCTTGGCACCCGAGATGTTCGGCACCGGTCGCGCGTTGAAGCGCGAGACGGTCGTGCCATCTCCAAGGCCGCCGAAGAGGTCGTCTCCCCAACAATAGACGCGTTCATCATCGCCAATCGCGCACGCGTTGTCGTAGAGCCCGAATGCGGCGATGGTGACGTCGCCGAATCCCGTGATGGGACTTGGAACGTTGAAATACGTTATCGAATTGGGTGCAGGTCCAAAGTAGTACGTGCCCCAGCACTCGACTTCTCGATTCCTGCGCGCGACGCAAGCGAGGTCGCCGCCCACGCCGAGGAGCGCAACATCGCGCAAGTCCCCGACGACATCGGGCTGTGGGCAGACGCCTACGCAGCCGCGCTGGCCGGAGCTGCCGTCTCCCCAGCAGCTGACTTGCCCGGTCCGAAGTAAGACGCAGCTGGAGCCACCGCCGACCGCGAGCACCTTGGCGGGCTTCAGATCCAGCACGCGCATGGGCGTCGCCGTCGTGCCGTAGCCGTTGTGAAGCTGATCGTAGCCATTGTCGCCGAAGCAGTACACGGATCCGTTCGAGAGAAGCCCGCAGACAAAATCGTCACCCACCCCCACGTCGACCAGGTGCAGCGGCTGGGGAGGCGCGCCGTCGGCTGGCGGGGAGGCGCCGGTCGACGAGCATCCGATAAGCGCGGACGCGACGGCAAGCGCACCCCGTCGACGCATTGCCCGGGCGTTTGAGCCCGAGCCCGAGCCGAGCCCGAGCCCGAGCCCGAGCCCGAGCCCGAGCCCGCACCCGAGCCCGAGCCCGAGCCCGAGCCCGAGCCCGAGCCCGAGCCCGATGCAGCGTCCGCCTGCAGGGCGAGGTCGTCGCCGGGCTCGATCTCGAAGGCGTGGAGCTCCTCGGGCTGCGTCGTGACGCCCGCGCTCGCGCGGAGCTGATCGAGCAGTTTGGCGGCGTCGAGGTGCTGCGGCTCGGCTCGCCCTCCGCGAGGAGCGGCGCAGGCACGATGCGTGCGTGACGCCGCTGGTCATGCACACGCCTCGACTCAAGTCAGGTTTGGCGCTGCTCGGTCTCGCGGTCGTCTACGCCGCGACCAGCGGCTGCGCTGCGACGGTCGGCGACCCGCCGCGTGACGCCGCTCTCCTCGCTCAGCGGGCCGAGAACGTCCGCCTGGTCGAGCAGCTCGGGCGCGTCGCCGCCGATCGCGCCGCGCTCGAGGCGGAGGTCGACAGGCTCACCATCGCGGCCGGAGTCCTCGGCATGAAGCTCTCGATCACGCGCGACGAGCGGGATC
>DASYCF010000516.1:0-4485 GCA_036500365.1 Byssovorax sp. | reverse complement strand
CAGCTGACTCGGGGGGATGCGTTGCTCCGCAGCGTCCGCGCATCTCGATGAGCACGCTCGGCCGCAACGGCCGCTTCGGCAACCAGCTCTTCCAGTACTTCTTCCTCGACCTCATCGCGCGCCGCACCGGGGGCGTCGTCGAGACGCCGCCCTGGATCGGCGAGGAGCTCTTCTCTCTTCCTTCCCGCAGGCCGACCGCGGGCGCGCCGCGCAGGATCCGCCAGGATCCCGACGACCCCGATCCGGAGGCCGTCTTCAGCCAGATCGACGGCTGCGACGACATCGACCTCTGGGGCTACTTCCAGTTCCACACGCGTCACCTCGCCCCGCATCGCGACCGCTTTCGAGCGCTCTTCTCGCCCCGCCCCGCCCTCGCCCGCGCCCTCGACCGGGGACTCGCCCGGCTCGCGCAGCGCGGCCGCACGCTCGTCGCGCTGCACCTCCGCCGGGGCGACTACGTCGGTGGACCGCTCTTCTATCCGGCGCCTTCGGCCTGGTACCTCGACGCCCTCGCCGACCTCTGGCCGCTGCTCGACGCGCCGTACCTCTACGTCGCGAGCGACGAGCTCGGCCGCGTCCTGCGCGACTTCGCCGCCTACGCGCCGGCGACGGCCGCCGATCTCGCGCTCGGCCCCGACGTGCCCGACGTCGTCCGCGACTTCTTCGTGATGACGCGCGCCGACGTGCTCGCGATCTCGAACAGCAGCTACTCGTTCGCCGCGTCGATGCTCTCCGAGCGCGCCGGCATCTACCTGCGCCCCGATCCCGACCTCGGCCGCCTCGTGCCCTACCTCCCATGGCAGAGCGCGGTGCTCCTCCGCGCCGGTCATCGTGGCCGCGGCAGCCAGCTGGCCACGCGCGCCACCGCCGCCGAGTAGCGCCGACGCGCGGTCATGGCCGGGTCGCCCCGCGATCGTCTACCCTGGCGGGCATGGCGAAGGCGAAGTCCCGGGCGGCGACGAAGGCCGCGCGCGCGGTTCGCAAGGGCGGCGCCACGAAGAGCCCCACGAAGGCGGCGAAGGCGGCGAAGGCGAAGACGCCGCGCGCGCCCGCGGCGAAGAAGGCGCGGCCGAGCGCGCGAAAGGCGCCGTCGACGCCGCGCGAGCCCGCCGGCGACAAGCGCGCGGAGCCGCGGGGCGCGCTCCGGCCGAAGACGATCCCCATGGCGGGCCGCGGCGCGGAGCCGCCGTTCGACGCGGCGAAGGCGCGCGCGCTCGTCGGCCGCATGCGCGCACGCTGGCCCCGCCTCGACGCCTCGGAGCGGCGCTCCTTCGAGGGCCTGTCGACCGACGACGAGCGCGCGCGCGTCGGCGTCCGCACGCACGCGCAGCCGCTCGCGATCGAGGCGGTCCGCTGGGCGATCTCGATCGATCGGCAGCTCGGCGATCTCGCCGTCGCGCGCGATCACTACGACCCGAAGCGGTTCGCGTACCTGCTCGAGCGGCTCGACGCGCTCCTCGCGGCGCTCGTCGGCGCGCCGCCCGACACGGCGCCGGCGGACGAAGGCGCGGCTCGCGCGGCGGACATGCGGCGGCGGCTCTTGCTCGCGCTCGGACGCTACGCCGGCAAGCGGCTCGCCCTGCGCACGCTCCTCGAGGCGGGCCGCGGCACGGCGGCGAACGCCGACGGGCTCGCGCTGTCGCTCCGCACGCTCGTCGGACTCGCGTCCACCTGGGTCGAGACGGGCGACGCGTTCCTGCTCTCGTGCGCGCGCCTCACGCCGAGGCTCGTGGAGGACGCGCGCGCGCTCGTGCTGTCGGGCGGAGACGGCGTGGACGACGCGGGCCGCGGCGCCCGGTGGCGCGCGCCGTACGTCGCCGAGGGCGCAGTCGCCGAGGAGCTCGAGCGCGCGTGCGACGACTTCGACGCGGCCAAGCGCGACAACGACGCGGTGCGCCGCCTCGAGATCGGGCCCGCGCTCCGCGCCGCGCTGGGCCCGCCGGACGTCCGGTCGATCCCGCCGCCGGCCGCGCCGCCGTCGTCGGCCCGCCGCAACGAGCGCCTCGGCCCGCCGTCGTCGCGCGACGCGTCGCCGAACTCCGGCCCGCCCGAAGAGCCGCTCGCGTGAGCTCGGGCCGCGGCGACGAGGCTCGACCTCGCCCGCCCGTCCTGCTCGTTCACGGCATCTGGAAGACCGGCGCGACGTTCGACGCGCTGGCTCGCAGGCTGCGTCGGGACGGCCTGCGCGCGCACGCGGTCGATCTCCGCCCGAACGACGGGAGCGCGCCCATCGCCGAGCTCGCGCGGTCCGCGCTCGCCGAGGCGGACCGCGTGTTCGGCGCCGACGCGCCGTTCGACGTCGTGGGCTTCAGCATGGGCGGGCTCGTCGCGCGCTACCTCGCGCAGCGCCTCGTGAAGCCGCCGCGGGTCGCGCGCTTCGTCAGCGTCTCGGCGCCGCAGGCGGGCACCTGGGCGGCGCACCTGAGCGGCAAGGCGGGCGCCGTCGAGATGCGGCCCGGGAGCGCGCTCCTCCGCGATCTCGCCTCGGACGTCGACCGGCTCTCCGCGCTCGACGTCACGTCGATCTGGACGCCGCTCGATCTGATGATCCTGCCCGCCGAGAGCTCGCGGCTGCCGGTGGGACGGGCGGTCCTCGTCGGGTGCCCGCTGCACGGGCTCATGCTGCGCGACCCGCGGTGCATCGGCGCGGTGGCGGAGGCGCTCGCCCGGCGGTGACGCCCGCGTCCGGCTACGACGGTCGGGGGGGAATGCACGCGGAAACCGCGCCGCCTTGCGCACGGGACTTGCGAGAAACCCTCGGGTTCTGCAACGCTCCCGTCTGCATGGCGCCCCGAATCCACGCGATGGCGCTCGCCTCCATCGCCACGCTCGCCCTCGCCTGTAGCTCCACCCCCCCGCCCGAGCCGCCTCCGCCTCCGCCGCCTCCGCCGGTGAAGGTCGAGCCGCCGCCTCCGCCGAAATGCGAGGCGCTGAGCGAGGGCTGCAAGGCGCTCGCGTCGACGCGCGCGCACATCGCGCGCTCGTCGCTCGTGTTCACGCCGGTTCCAGGCTGGATCTACGCGCAGGGCGCCGCGGCGACGGCCGCGCAGCCCGGCGACGTCGGGCCGGCGATCGTCATCACCGCGTACGCCGCCGACGCGGACGCGAAGAAGGAGCTCGCGCAGCGCGACGCCGCGCTCGCCGAGATCGCGAAGGACATCAACCTCACGCTGCCGAAGGCGAAGGTCTCCTGGAAGCAGCCGACCTGCAAGTGCACCGCCGCGGGCTGCACGGGCGCCGCGGCCGAGCTCTGCAAGCCGTTGAAGCCCCTCCCGAACATGACGTCGAGCCTCTGGCAGCTCGACGGCGGCGTCCGCGGCACGAAGAAGGGGCCGCTGCTCGTCGTGCAAGGCCCCATCGGCGACGGCAAGGCGCTGCTCGCGATCGGCTTCGTCCCCGACGACGATCAGAGCAAGGTGGACGAGGCGATCCTCCAGTCGATCGAGTCCGTCGGCCCCGGGGAAGACAAGGGCAAATGACCGCGCCCGTGCTCGCGCCCGGCGCCGTCGTCGCCGGCCGCTACCAGATCGGCGCCGTGCTCGCCCAAGGCGGCTCGTCGAACACGTACTACTGCCGCGCGCAGGACGGCCGCGAGGTCGCGGTGAAGGTGTTCGACCCCGCGATCCGCCAGCGCACCGACGTGATGCAGCTCGTCGAGCAGATCTACGGCATCACGAACACGATGCCGGCCGACCTCGTCGCGCGCATCGTCGACGCGGGGTACGACCCCGTGACGCAGGCGCCGTTCGGGGTGACCGAGCGCGTGCCCCTGCCGTCGCTCGCGCAGACGATCGCGCAGCGCACGCTGTCCCCGGAGGAGGCGCTGGCGATGCTGCGCGCGCTCGCCCGCGTGCTCGACACCGCGCACGCGGCGAAGCTCATGCACCACGCGCTCAAGCCCACGAACGTCTTCGTCGGCTTCGGGCAGCAAGCGCAAATCCGTGTGGCCGACTTCGGCGCGGGGCTCGCGCGCATCGCCGTGCCCACGCAGGAGGGCTACGCGGGCTCAGCCCCGTGGCTCGCGCCCGAGCAAGCTCAGCAAGGGATGCAGCCGGGCGCCGCGGCGGACGTGTTCGCGGCCGCGCTGCTCGTCTTTTACGCGATGACGGGGCGACCCTACTGGCGCTCGTGTCAGGGCGCGGCGCCCGACCTCGCCATGTGGCAGCAGGAGCTCGTCGGCCCGCGCGAGCCCGCCTCGATGCGCGCGGGGCAGCTCGGCGTCTCGCTGAACCGCGCGTTCGATCCCGTCCTCGGCTGCGCGCTCAGCGTCGACCCGAGCCAGCGCTATCGGTCCGTGGGCGAGCTCGCCGCGGCGATGGAGAGCCTCGTCGCGAGCAAGGGGCCGGAGAGCAGCCACACGGTCGCGTTCCCCGTCTCGGGTGGCGGCGACTACCCGCCCCCGCCGGCGCCGCTCGGAGGCGGAGGCGGCGCCGCGGCCCTCGGCGGCTACGCGATGTCGCAGGCGCCGCCGCTCGGCGGGCCGAC
>DASYCF010000515.1:0-5148 GCA_036500365.1 Byssovorax sp. | reverse complement strand
AGCCGCACGCGAAGCCGCTCTTGCGCGACTGGTGACATCCGCCTCCCGTCGAGCAGTGGCCGGTGCCGTTCGGGCCGAAGAGCTGGTCGTATACCTCGGTCCACGTGGCGGTGGTGCCGCCGGTCGAGCTCGAGGCGATCGTCGACGAGGCGACCGTCGTCGAGGTGACGGTGGCCGGCCCGGTCGTCGCCGTCGTCACCGCCGACGTGCTCGGGCCGACCGACGACGACGTGACGGCGCTGCCGCCGAAGCCCGTCGAGGTCGTCGTCGTCGCGGAGGTGACGGACGTGCTCGTCGTCGCCTGCGTGACCGTGCCGGCGCCGAAGCCGCCGTTGCCGTCGGTCGACGCCTGCGGATCCCAGAACGTAGAGTCCCCGCCGCCGGCGTTGCAGCCGAGCGCGGCGAGCGAACCTGCGAGGG
Source organism: Byssovorax sp. (assembly GCA_036500365.1). GTDB lineage: Bacteria > Myxococcota_A > Polyangia > Polyangiales > Polyangiaceae > DASYCF01. The sequence goes on along the minus strand of DASYCF010000515.1, from coordinate 4,728 downwards.
CGAACGCGAAGAAGGGCCGGGTCATGGTCACCAGGAGGGCGTGAGGCGCAGAGACCGCCGCGCTCTTCAACTCTTCACGCGGGAACGTCGAATGCTTCATGGGATCACACACTCCTCAAAATCCGAGGGCGAACCCCGCCTCGGGCGCGACGGCCGGCCCCGCCGACGGGAACATCTCGAACACCTTCACGTGGACGAACACCCCGAACCCCGGCGTGAACGCGGCGAGCACGCCGCCGCCCGCGCCCGCGAAGCCGACGCCCTGGTGCACCCAGACGGTCAGCGTCTGCTGAGCCGGGTTGTCGAGCTGGTTCGGCGGCGGGGCCTTCGACTTGTCCTCCTTCACGGGGAGGTCTGCGTGGCTGTCGACCTGCGCGACGCCGCCCATCGCGAACAGCTCGCCGCGGACGCCGGTGCGCGTCGTCGGGTTGGGTCCGAAGACGTACGTCATGCGGAGCTCGCCGTGCCAGGGCATGAAGGCGTGCGCGCTCGCGCCGTCGGGCCGAGGGCTCGAGCCCTGGACGACGTAGCCTGCGCGCACGCCGGCGAGGAGCCCGCCGGTGAGGGTGCGATCGAAGCCCAGGAGCACGCGCGTCGTGCCGACGCCGAGGCCGCCCTTCAGCGCGCCGCCTTTGCCCTTCTCGGGGGTGCCGACGTACTGCGAGCCGCTCCTTCGGAAGCACGAGTAGCTGCCGTGGACCTGGCTGCCCTCGTTGCAGACGTCGGTGCCGCCGGCGAGGATCGCGAAGTCCTGCTCGACCGCGACGGTGAGCCAGTCGGGGTTGTCCTCGAGGGGCGCGGGGCCGGCGCCGGCGCGCGCCGCGGCCGTCGCGGCGGGGCCGCAGCCGGGGCCGTCGCACGCGCCCGCGCGGCACTTGCGCGGCGGGTCCGCGTCGGGCAGGTGCGGCGCGTCGCCGTCGAGGTCGGGCTTCACGGGCACGGTGAGCGGCTGCGTGGGGGCGCCGAGCGTGAGCACGATGTCGCCGCTGTCGTCGAGGCCCTGCAGGAAGTACGAGAGGGCGCCCGCGCTCGCGGTCGCGTCGCACGGCAGCAGCCCGCCGAACCCGTCGGCGTAGGGCAGGAGCTCGACCGAGCGGTAGCTCGCCGCGCCCGGCGGGCGGTAGCGGGCGCGCAGGCGCTTCGTGCCCGTGCCGGGCTCGACGATCGCGTAGATCGGCAGCGGCGTGCCGACCCGCGCCTCCGGCGGCGCGTCGTGCTCGATGCCGGCCACGCGCGCGCGCCGCCCGGCCGGCACCCGCAGCGACTGGAAGATCTGCTGGACCTCACGCGTCGTGTAGTCGGGGTCGAGCGTGACGCGCGGGTCGATGCCGAGCGCCTTCGCGAACTCGGCCTTCGCCTCCTCGCGGCGGCCGAAGCCCACGATCAAGAGGACGGCGAGGTCGCGGTGCAGGCGCGCCGTCACCGCGGGCGAGCAGCTCGATTTGCCGCACAGGTCGATCGCCCGGCGGAGCTTCTTCTCCGCGCGTCCGAAGGCCGTGTTGAGGTAGTCGTTGCCCATCGCCTCGGCGTCGAGCTTTTGCGCGGCCGCGTCCGGTGGCGCGGCCCGGGCGGCGCGCGGCGCCGCGACGAGCGCGAGCGACAGGGCCAGCGCGAGCGCGAGCGGCAGACGGAGGGCTGCGGCGCGCGTCATGGGCACCCGCTCGGCGGCCAGGTGAACGGCCCCTGCGCGACGTACACGTGGTCGACGGAGCTCTGCGAGACATCGCCCGTGTGGCACGACGCGCACGACCCGTCGCGGCCGATGTGCGATTGCATCGTCGCCGACTGCGTCTCGAACGAGACGGAGACGTGCACGGGATCCACAGGCGTGTAGTCGTCGGCCTGGACGAAGAAGTTACCGACGCAGTTCGACTCGGTGAGGTAGGTCGACGCGGCCTCGTCGCGGAGGTGCACGAACGCGCCGACGGCGGGCGTGCCGCGGCCGGACACCTGATAGAGCGTGCCGCCGAACGAGAACACCGCGTCGGCGGGGCCGCTGCCGTCGTGGCAGACGAGGCACGGCTGGCCGGCGCGGTGGAGCGGCCCGGGCGAGACGCCGGGCGCCTCGGGGCCGAGCGCGGCGACCGCCTCGTCGTGCACGGGATCGGCGCACGCGGCGAGCGCCAGCGCGGCGAGGAGGAGCGCGGACTTCATTCGAACTTCGCCTCCAGCGAGAGCGCGCCGAAGCCGCTGATGCGATCGGTGATGTAGAGGTCGTCCGTGTACTTGGTCCAGATGCAGTCGCCGGTGAGGCCGAGCACCCAGCCTGCCGGGTTCGAGCGCGGGCCGACGGCGATGGTGAGCAGTCCTCCGCCCGTGAGGCCGCGGAGCGGCCCGAGGTCGCGGTCTCCGGTGCGCCACTTCGGGATCTGCCGGTCGGCGCCGCCCTCGCGCGACACGTACGCGAGCCGCCAGAACTCGACCGGAGCCTGGATGTGGAACCGCGCGTGCGGGCCGAGCGCGACGCGCGGCGAGATGTCGTAGAGGTAGGTGACGTCGGTCGTCGAGGCCTTGAGTCCCCACGTGTCGGAGTAGCCCCGCTCCTCGAGTCGAAGGGTGCTGTCGCCGAACCGGTGGTTGAGCCGCGCCGTGAGCGCGAAGCGGTCGCGCTTCGGCGGCAGCTGCTCGAGCGGGCGCTCGTCGAGCCGGTGCGCGTTCACGTAGTCAATCGACGCGCCGACGGCCACGCGCTTGGCCTCGCCGCTCGAGAACATGGGCACGTATCGATACGGCTTCGACTGATCGCCCGACTCGATGATGGCGTCGCCGACGAGCGCCAGCAGCGTCGAGCGGTTCAGGACGACGTTCACCGCGCCGTTGAACGAGTGCCGGATCACCGTGTTCGAGAAGAACGAGAACGGCGTGTCCGTCTTGCCGATCACGTCGTGACCGAACGCGTAGCCGACGAGGGCGGTGACGTTCTTGTCGGCGAAGTCGTAGCTGAGGCGGCCGCCGAGCGCCCAAGATTGGTAGTCACCCTCCATCGAGACGGCGCCGTTGGCGCCGAAGCCGACGTCACCGATCTTGAACTGACCGTCGAGGTTCCCCTCGTGCCGCACCTCGTGCCACGCGCGCGACGCGGTCGACACGATGTCGACCGAGGCGGCGGACACGACGTCGACGAGGTAGCGCGCGTTGACGGACCACTCGCTGAGCGGGTTCTCGATCCCCGCCGCGATCGTCGGCGTGACGACCGTCACGGCGTCCGTGTCGCTGTAGAGCGAGAGCTCGCTCGAGGCGGTCGCGACGAGATCCGTGCCCCCGCCGCTCGGCGTCGGGCGCGCGGCCTGCGGCGCCGTCGGCGCGGCGTCGGGCTCCTCGGCGCGCGCGACGCCGCCGACGACGGCGAGGAGGGCCAGCGCCACGAACGGCCCCCGAAGGACGGACGGCAGGGTCGTCATTCGCGTCGGCCTCAGTTGCAGCCGCAGCCGCTCTCGGCGCCGATCGCGCCGCCCGTCGCGCCCTCGAGCACGGAGCGCACGTGCGCGCCGCCGGGGCCGCTGAGGTTGTCGGCCTTCATCGTCGGGTGCGCGAGCTTGCCGCGCTCGTACGGCGCGACGTGCGCGCACCCGAGCGCGGTCGACAAGCCGACGAGGAGCGCGAGGCCCGATGCGACGAGGCGCAGCACGCGCGCACTGTCGCGCCGGCGAGCCGCGACGCTCAAGCGCGAAATCACCTTGAATCGTGCGATTCTGACGCACCGACACGGCACGTTGACGCTGGCGCTGCACGACAGACGAATCCTCGCGATCGATGCGTTTTCTTTGAAGGTGCCGCCCCCGATCTCGCAATCCAGACACCGCGCCGTGTGCGGTTGCACGACCGCGGTAGAGGCGCGGCCGAGGTCACGGCGCGCGGATCCTGCGTCGCGGGAGCGGACATCGCGTCGCGCACCGTGGGCCGCAGGCGCGGGCCGGCGCGCGAGGCGCTCGCCCCGCCGCGCGCGTGGGGCGTCGCCGCACACGCGCGTAGGCGCTCGCGCCGAGGCCGGTCGGCGCTTGGCAAGACGGTGCGCGTGCGCACCTCTGGAGGAACGCCTACCCCTGGAGAATGGTTGCCTCGAATTGTCCCTCTCGCCCTCGCTGGGCTCCTCACCTTTGCTCCCTCGGCCTCCGCCGCGGCGGCCGATGAAGGGGCGCAGTCTCCGCCGCGCGCGCTGCCGGACTACGACGGGCGGGGTCGGCCCGACGCCATCGTCGACGACGGCGTCGGGACGTGGACCGGCCGCGTGCTGCTGTTCCCGCTCTACCTGACGAGCGAGTACGTGATCCGCCGCCCGCTCGGCGCGGCCATCGTCGCGGCGGAGCGCGCCGACGTCCCGAACAAGCTCTACGACTTCTTCGCCTTCGGCCCCGACCACAAGGTGGGCTTCCTCCCCGTGGGCTTCGTCGAGTTCGGCTTCCTGCCGAGCGCGGGCATCTACGCCTTCTGGGACGACGCGATCGCGAAGGGCAACCACGTGCGCCTGCACACCGAGCTCTGGCCGCCCGACTTCGTGTCGAGCAAGGTCACCGATCGCTACGACTACGCGCGCGACCGCTCGCTCGAGGTGCACTTCGAGACGGTGACACGACCCGACGAGGCCTTCTACGGCATCGGGCCGACCACGCTCGACGCGTCCGTCAGCCGGTACACGAAGACGTGGTTCGACGGGAGCGTCGCCGAGGAGCTCCGCTTCGGTCGCGGCAGCCAGCTCACGGGCACGGTCGGCCTCCGGCGCGTCACCAC
>DASYCF010000514.1:0-9317 GCA_036500365.1 Byssovorax sp. | reverse complement strand
CTCGTCATCCTCGGCGCGCTGGTCTTCGTCTATTTCCGCGTGATCAAGGCCGAGCGGCGCATGACGCTCTCGGGCGAGGGGCTCGTCATCCTCGGCATCATCCTCGCGATGATGACGGCCGACATGATCTACGACGGCGCGTCGGTCGTGCTGTGGCACCGCTACGCGGACATGAAGTGCACGGCCGACGCCGACGTCTGCCACCGGATCTCGCTGCTCACCGCGCACTTCCACGGCCGCCCCGAGGGGCCCATCGCGTGGAGCCTGTTCCCGAGCCCGGCCGGCAGCTTCTTCGCGAAGGTGCTCGAGGACGCGGGCCCCGAGCAGCTCACGATGTTCGCGCTCGTCGGCTTCTGGATGCACTCGAGCCTCGTGCTCATCTTCGCGAACCTGCTCCCGCACTCGAAGCACTTCCACATCATCACGGCGATCCCGAACGTGTTCGCGCGCGACCTCGCGCCGCGCGGCAAGCTCGCGGCGATGGGCTCGTCCGAGCAGATCGGCGAGGCCGTGATGGCCGCCGCCGAGACGCCCGAGACCGCGGCGCCCGTCGGCGTCGCGCGCATCGAGGACTTCACGTGGAAGGCGATCCTCGACTTCTACACGTGCACCGAGTGCGGCCGCTGCACCGACAACTGCCCCGCGCACAAGACCGGCAAGATCCTGAGCCCGAAGCAGCTCACGCTCGATCTGCGCGACCACCTGTACGCGCGCGAGAACGAGTTCCTGAACCGACCGGGCGGGCCGAAGGGCCTCGCCGCCGACGACCACGCGCACGCCCACACCGACGATCACGCGCACGGCGAGGACCACTCGCACGATCAGCACGGCCACGGCGACGCGGCGCATGACGACCACTCGGATCAGGTCGATCACGCGCACGCCGAGCACGAACACGGCGACGCGCACGACGACCACGGCCACCACGAGCCGGTCTTCCCCGACAACCCCATCCCGATCCCGGACATCGTGTCGACGCCCGTCGACCTGATCACGAACGTCATCCACCCGGACGTGCTCTGGGCCTGCACGACGTGCCGCGCCTGCGAGGAGCAGTGCCCGGTGATGATCAGCTACGTCGACAAGATCGTCGACATGCGCAGGAACCTCGTGATGGTGAAGGGCGAGTTCCCCGCCGAGCTCGCGGGGCCGTTCCAGGCGATGGAGGTGAACGGCAACCCGTGGAACCTCGCGCGGCTCGACCGCGGCAACTGGGCCGAGGGCCTCGCCGTGCCGACGATGGCCGAGTTCCCGAACGCGCCGGTCCTCTACTGGGTCGGCTGCGCGGCGAGCTACGACGACCGCGCGAAGAAGATCGCGCGCGCGACGGCGAAGCTCCTCAAGGCGGCCGGCGTCGAGTTCGCGATCCTCGGCCAGGAGGAGACGTGCACGGGCGACCCGGCGCGCCGCGCCGGCAACGAGTACCTGTTCGCGCAGCTCGCCGAGCAGAACGCGGCCACGCTGAACGGCTACAAGGAGCAGGGCGGCGTCCGCACGATCATCACGACGTGCCCGCACTGCTTCAACACGCTCTCGAACGAGTACCCCGACTTCGGCGCCAAGTTCGAGGTCGTCCATCACACCGACTTCTTGCTCGGCCTCGTCGCCGAGAAGAAGCTCGTGCCGCGCAAGAAGGTCGAGGGCAAGGTCGTCTTCCACGACTCCTGCTACCTCGGCCGCTACAACGACGTGTACGAGCAGCCACGCGACATCCTGAAGGCGATCCCCGGCGTGATCCTCGTCGAGGCGGAGGGCTGGAACCGCCAGAAGGGCCTCTGCTGCGGCGCCGGCGGCGCGCAGATGTGGATGGAAGAGCAGAACAAGGACCGCATGAACGTGAAGCGCACGCTTCAGCTCCTGCAGACCGAGGCGACCACCATCGCGACCGGCTGCCCGTTCTGCCAGACGATGATCACCGACGGGCTGAAGCACGTCGGCAAGGACGAGGAGATCCGCCAGCTCGACGTGGTGGAGCTGCTCGAGGAGAGCTGCGCGCTCGACAAGCCGTTCGGCGTCCGCGCGGCGATGCCGCAGGACCCGCCGCGCCTCGCGCCGGCCGCCCGCGGCGCCGCCGAAGCGCAGAGCTGAGCGTCAGCCCGGCGCCGTCGGCGACAGCCGGAGCACGCGCGCACCCGAGGGGCGGCCGAGGCGCTCGCTTGGGAGCTGCTTCGAAATCGCGGGATCCTCTCCCCCTCTCCCTGCGGCGGGCCCTGCCAAGCGGAGTCACCGTGGTGCAGGGGGTCGGGGGGCGGGGGGTGAGGTCTCCGACCCAGCGAGCCGGGAGGCACAGGTCCGATCACGTTCGACCCGCGCAGACCTCACGCCCCAGCCCCCTCTCCCTGCACCACGGTCGTCTTCTCCGCGAGCGGCCGTCGCAGGGAGAGGGGGAGCCGCACCTCGCGTCACCGTCAGCGCGTCGCTCAGCTGCGGACGAGCCTCCGCCACAGCACGAAGAGGAGCGAGAACGACGTGCCCACCGTGACGCCGAAGATCGGCACCGCGCTCGCCGGCCGGAGCGCGACAGCGACGAGGCCCGCCGCGCACACGGGCGCGATCCACGCGACGCGACGCGCCAGCGTCACGGACAGGAGCAGCACGAAGAAGATCGAGATCACGAGGTCGCCCGCGAGCACGGCCGGCGTGGGCGCGCCGAGCGTGAGGCTCACCGCGCGGTGCGCCGCCGCCGCGAACGGGAGCAGCGCGATGGCCGCGACGGCGCGCCGGCTGATCGCGGTCGTGAGGCGGCGCCGCGCGAGGAACGCCGCGCTCGCGAAGACGCACCCGGCGAGGAGCGGCAAGACCACGGTCTGCAGCGTCGAGATCGCGGCGCCGTGCAGCACGAGGAACGCACCCACCGAGAGCGCGAGCAGCGGCAGGACCGCCACGATGGCGACCTGCGCGCCCCCGCCGATGCGGAGATCCTGATCCTTGCCGAGCGCGGCGAGCCGCTCGCCCTCGACGCGCTCGGCCTCGAGCTCGGCGGCGAGCGCGTCGGCGCGGGCGACGAGCTCGGGCGGCGGCGACGCGAGCTCGCCGAGGAGCGCCCGCGCGCGCGCGACGTCGCGGCGGCGGAGCTCGTGACGCGCGGAGAGCTCGAGGCACCGCGCGAGGCCAAGCAGCGCCGCCTCGTTTCCCTTCCAACCCCGGAGCGCGAGCTGGAAGCCGAAGCGACACTCCGCCATCAGCGCGTGCACGCGGCGCTCGTGATCGTCGCCGTCGCCCTCGGCGCCCTCGACGAGGGCGCGGAGCTCTTCGAGGCGCACGGCGGCCTCGTCGCTGCTCGCGGTCGAGCCGCGGTGCCGTCGAAAATCCGCGAGCGCCGCGCGGAGCGCGAGCGCGCTGTCGAAGCGCGCCGCGGGATCGCGGCTCGTCGCGCGGTTGAGGATGGCAGCGAGCTCCGCGGGGACGCGCGCGTCGTACTCGAACGGCGCCGACTCGTGCGCCGCGAACAGCACGGCGTGGAGGTTCGCGCCCGCGTGCCGCGCCGCGCCGACCAGCGCGTGGTGGAGCGTCGCGCCGAGCAGGTACACGTCCGTGCGCGCGTCCATCGCGGCGACGTCTCCGACGACGAGCTCGGGCGCCATGTACGCCGGCGTGCCGACCGTGCCGCCGTGGCGACGCTGCGCGCAGTCGGCCGGCTTGATCGCGATGCCCCAGTCGACGACGACGACCTCGCCGAAGCGGCCGATCATGACGTTGTCGAGCTTGACGTCGCGGTGCACGACGCCGCGCGCGTGGGCGTAGTGGAGCGCGTTGCACGCGGACATCGCGACGTCGACGTGGAGCTCGAGGGGATCGTCGACGTCGGGGCGGAGCGAGCGCACCCCGTCGGCGCCCTCGGCGCGGCGCTCGGCGAGCGCACGCCACGACACGCCCTCGACGCGCTTCATCACGAGCTCGGGCCGGCCCGCCTCGTCGCGACCGAGGGCGTGCACGGGGACGATGCCCGGGTGCTCGAGGCCCCCGGTGACGCGCGCCTCCTCGAACAGCCCGCCGAGCGTCGCGGTCGCCTCGATCTCGGGCTTGACGACCTTGATCGCGACGTCGCGACCGAGCGACCGCTGGCGCGCGAGCAGCACGCGGCCCATTCCGCCCTCACCGAGCAGGCCGAGGACCTCGTACTCGCTCGAGGCGCGCGACGCCGGCGGCGCGTCGACGTCGGCCACGCGGATGAGCGGGAGATCCGCGTCGGATCCCCCCTCGGCCGACGACGGAACGGACGCCGCGCTCGTCACGGCGACGCCCAGCTCGGCGTGATCGCGCGCGCGCACGGTGAGCCCCGGATCGCGGTCGGGCGCGCGCGTCGCGAGCTCTTTCCATGCTTCGCCGTCGGTCGGCACGCGCGCAGTGTAGTCGGGAACGACCGCGAGCCGCGTGCGCCCGCCGCTCCAGTGGAGTACGTTGACGGGCCGATGCGGATCCCGGACGCCATCTCGATCGACTCCGTCGCCGACGCCGCGCTGAGCGCCGCGCGCGACGCCGTCGCGCCGCTCGTGTGCGACGCGTGCGACGAGCCGATCGAGGGCGAGGCAGCCGGCAGCGGCCTCTACGTGTGGCGCCGCGGCGACGAGCTGCGCCTCGAGGAGCCGCCTCTCTGCTCCCGCTGCGCCGCTGCGATCACCGTGACCGCGCTCCAGGCGTGGGACGCCGAAGAGGACGACGGCGAGTAGCGTCGCCCCGTCGGCAGCGCGTCAGAGCAACCCCGTGCAGTCGGTGAAGGCCTGCTGCGCGGCGAGGCACGTCTCGTCGTCGAAGGCGCACTGACCGGCAGGATCGTCGTTCACGCACGAGAGGAACGCGGCGACCTCCGACGTGCAACGCCCGCTCGCGATGATCGCGTCGATCGTCGCGCACGTGCTCGAACACGAGCCCGTCTTGTTGGGGCACGCAGCGTCGATCTTGTCGCACACGCTCACGCACGAGGGCGGCGTCGAGGCGCCGCTGGAGGTGCCCTCGTCGTCGACGAAGACGTTGCCGCCGCACGCGGCGAGGAACAAGGCGAACGAGATGGCGAGCGCGCGCTTCACGTCTTGCAACGTACCGGCGCGCTCGGCTGGCCGCCACGGCTCGCCCGTGCGATCGCTCGGCGCATGGACGACGGCCTGGTGATCCGCCCCGCGGTCGCGGGCGACGCCGCGCGCCTCGGCGAGCTCGCCGGCGGCCTCGTGCGCTTCCATCACGCGACCGACCCGCGCCGCTTCCTGCTCATGCCCGACGTCGAGCGCGGCTACGGCAAGTGGCTCGGCCGCGAGGCGCAGCGCGACGGAGCGCTCGTGCTCGTGGCCGCGCAGGGCGACGAGATCGTCGGCTACGGCTACGCGACGCTCGAAGCGCGCGACTGGGACATGCTGGTCGATGCGCACGGCGCGCTCCGCGACGTCTTCGTCGACGATGCGCACCGCCGAGCGGGCGTCGGCGCGAGGCTCCTCGACGCGCTGCTCGCCGAGCTCGACCATCGGGGCGCGCCGCGCGTCCTCCTGTCCACGATGGTCGACAACGAGCCCGCGAAGGCGCTCTTCGCCTCGCGCGGATTCCGCCCCACGATGGTCGAGATGACCCGCGGCGGCTGAAAGGCCGACGCGAATGGATGACCAGCGACGCGGCTGGGCCCGGCGCCGAGGGAGCGGCAGCGTCGACTGAGGCGCGTCAGCGTGCGGCGCCCGGGATCTCGGCCGGATCGATGCGGCCGTACCGCCGCCAGCCCTTCAAGAGGAGCCACGTCCGCGGCGCGGCGGTGGATATTCACGCTGCGAATGGAGTCAAGTTGAGATCCTGCTCTTCGCGGTCTCGACTGCTCGAGGAGGTCTGTGGACAGTGACTGTGCGGCGGGCACGACGCCGCGCGCGCGCGTTGTCCACGGGCGCGTCACTGTCCACAGACCACCGTGGGGCCACGACGCCCCTCGCGAGGACCTCGGGCGCGTCACCGCCCACAGACCTCACACGCTCACGGGCTCAAAACGCCTCACCGATGGCGATGGACAGCGCGAACGGGAAGCCGAAGGTGTCGCCGTTCGGGCGCGTCGACAGCGAGATGATCGAGCCCTGCCCTTCGTTCAGCGGCACGTCGTCCTTGCACTGACCGACGACCTGCATGCAGGGGATGCGGTAGCCGAAGTCCGCGCGCAGCGGGCCGACGGGGGTGTCGTAGCGGAGGCCGACGCCGGTGGACATGTGCGGCACGGTCAGGCGGAAGCTCGCGATCTTGCGCGTGACGTCGCTCGCGTCGACGAAGACGACGCCGCCGAGCTTGCCGATGATGGGCACGCGGAGCTCGAGCGACTGCTCCCACAGCGAGAGGCCGCCGGTCGCGACGACGAGCTCGCCGCACGGGGCGTTCTGCTCGAGGAAATGCGCGTCCTCCTGCGGGCCGACGCCGTTCTGCGGGTAGCCGCGGTTCGAGTTCGGGCCGCCGCTGAAGAACGCGCGGAACTGCAAGATCTGGAGGTCGCGGGCGCGCGCGGGGTCGACGTCGGTCGTGCACGCCGGGGGCTCGGTGAGCGAGCGCGCGTAGTTGGTCGGGAAGAGCATGCCGAGCGTGCCGCGGTAGGCGACGGTGACCTTCCGCGAGAGCGGCAGATAGGCGCGCACCTCGGGCCGGATGCGCACGTCGCTCGCGTCGCCGCCGAAGATGTGGCCCGCGACCTGGAAGTCGTTGGTGAAGTAGAAGCCCCGGTTCGGGTGCAGCTTGTCGGGCTTGCCGTCCGCGTCGCGCCGGTAGTCGAGCGAGCCCACGACGTCGATGTAGCCGATGACGAGATCGAGGAAGCCCGGCGGCGGCGCGTCTTGGTTGTACGAGAAGGGGTTGTCGAACTGGAGGTTGTAGAACGTGCCCGCGTAGAGCTTGTTCTCGAAGAACGAGCGCTCGAAGCCGACGCGCCCGGCGACCTCGCGGTAGCCGACGACGTTCTCCTCGACGCGCTGGATCGTGCGGTCCGTGAAGATGTAGCCGAGGTCGGTCGTCTGCAGCGTGTCGGAGGTCTGCAGGCGATAGAAGTTGAACGACCCGCCGATGACGAAGTTCGTGCGCGGGCTGAACCAGAGCGGCTGCTTGAGCTCGGTGCGGACGAGCACCTCGGGCAGCACCTGCGTCGGCGCCTGCGTGAAGATGTTCGAGATGTTGACCGGGTAGAAGATGAAGCCCGGCTGGCCGTCGATCGTGAAGTGGCGCAGGCCGCCGAGGAAGTTCTTGTGCTCCCAGCCGGCGATGCCGTGCGCCTCGAGCCGGTCGCCGATGAGGCCGCCCATGCCGAAGCGCAGCGTGCGGAGCTGCGTCTTCTGCGCCTTGAACGTGATGGGCACGATCGGGTTCTGCGGCGTGCCTGGCGGGCTCGTCTCGCTCTTCACGTCGATCGCGCCGAGCACGCCGAAGTTCGCGAGCGCGACCTGCGCCGACTCGAGCTTCGACGTCGAGTAGTCGTCGCCCTCGTTGATGTCGGCCGCGTCGCGGAACAGGGGCTCCGGCAGGTCGCCGAGGTTCGCGAACTTCACCGCGCCGAACTTGCAGCGCGGCCCGAGCGACAGCGTGTAGACGACGTTCGCCTCGTGCTTCACGAGGTCGACGTTCGCGTCGCCGCTGACGGCCGCGTAGGCGTAGCCCTCGTCGGTCATCGCGCGGACGACGAGCTTCTTCGTCGCCTCGTACGGGTCCTCCTCGAAGGGCTTGCCGACCTTGATCTGATCGGTGAGCGCGCGCTGGATCGCGTCGGCGACGCGGGCCTTGTCGGCCGCGCTCGGCTGCTCCTGCCAGGCGTAGGCGATCTTCGCGATCTTGATCACGCGGCCTTGATCCACCGCGATCTCGACCTTGATCTTGCCGTCGGGGAGCTTCACGACGCGGCCGGCGCGGGCGTGCGCCTCGTAGTAGCCCTGCGCGCGGTAGAAGCGCTCGACGCGCGCGAGGTCGCGCTCGAGCACGAACGGGTCGACGCGCCCGTAGTCGACCTGCACGCGGTCGATGATGCTGAGCACCGGCACGTTCGCGAGCGCGCCGCCGAGCGGGCGGCTCGTCTCGGTCGTGGCGATCTTCTCCTTCACCTTGTCGGGGGCCACGGTCGTGCCCTGGATCTCGACCTCCTCGATGACGCAGCCGCTCGCGTCGGGGCGCTCGCACACCTCGGACTGGTACGGCTTCTTCACGCAGCCGAGGAGCGCGAGCGCGAGCAGGGCCCACACGACCGCGAGCGCGGCGACGCGTGGGAGGTGCGCTGGGAAAGGGGAGGGAGTCCGCGGCACGCGTTCGGTATGCTCCGCCGGGCGGAGGCGACGGAGAGCCTACTATGGTCGACGACAAACCTGACGAGGCGAGGACCGAGGGCACGGAGCCGACGGGCAGGAGGCGCGCGCTCGAGCTCGTCGTGCTCGCAGGATCGGCCGCGTTCGGGGTGGTCGTCGCGGCCCCCGCCGCCCGCCTCGCGATGGCCGACGCGGGCGGCGCCGCGAGCGCGTCGCGCTGGCTCCCCGTCGCGCGCCTCGCCGACCTGCCCATCGGAAGGCCCGTCCGCGCGGCCGTGAAGGGCGACGCGCGCGACGCCTTCACGCTGACGCGCGGCGAGGAGCTCGGCGCCGTGTGGCTCGTGCGCGACGGCGAGACGGTCCGCGCGCTGTCGACGACGTGCCCGCACCTCGGCTGCGCGATCGACGTCGCCGACGCTTCGAAGCCCGACGCCGGCTTCGCGTGTCCGTGCCATACGTCGCGCTTCTCGGCCGACGGCGCCGTCACCTCCGGGCCGTCGCCGCGCGCGATGGACCGGCTCGACACGCGCCTCGTCGACGGCCACGTCGAGGTCGACTTCAAGCGGTTCCGCCAGGGCGTGACGGGCCGCGAGCCGGTGGGCGCGTGAGCCTGGTCGATCGCGACCCGCGCCAGCGGAGTCTCGGCGACTGGCTCGACGAACGCACGGGCCTCCGCGCGCTGGTGAAATCCGCGCTCGACGAGCACGTCCCCGGCGGCGCGCGCTGGGCGTACGTCTTCGGCAGCGCGCTCACGGCGATGCTGATCGCGCAGGCGGTCACCGGCGTCGCCCTCATGAGCGCGTACGCGCCGAGCACGCAGACCGCCTGGGCGAGCGTCGCGCACATCTCGTTCACGCTCTCCGGCGGCTGGCTCGTGCGCGGGCTTCATCACTTCGGCGCGCAGGCGATGGTCGTCTTGCTCGCGGCGCACCTCGCGCAGACGGCGATTTTCGGCGCGTACCGCCGCCCGCGCGAGGTCAACTGGTACTTCGGCCTCTGCCTCGCGATGGTCACGCTCGGCTTCGCGCTGACGGGCTACCTCTTGCCGTGGGATCAGAAGGGCTACTGGGCGACGCGCGTCGC
>DASYCF010000513.1:0-8057 GCA_036500365.1 Byssovorax sp. | reverse complement strand
GTCGCGGAGGCGCGCGGGCGCGTCGGCGGCGATCGCGGCGCACACGGCCGACCCCGGGCCGCGCGCGAACGGCGGCGCCCCCGCGACGAGCTCGTGCAAGATGACGCCGAGCGACCAGACGTCGCTCGCCGCGTCGACGTGCTTCGCGCCGCGCACCTGCTCGGGAGACATGTAGAGCGGCGAGCCGAGCACCGACGAAGCCGTCGTGACGTCGCTCGACTCGCCAAGGAGCCCGCGCGCCTTCGCGACGCCGAAATCGAGCACCTTGACGAGCGGCGCGCCGTCTTTGCGCGAGACGAGGAACAGGTTCGACGGCTTGAGATCGCGGTGCACGACGCCGAGCTCGTGGGCCTCGGCGACGCCGTCGCACGCCTGCATCACGTAGTCGACGGCCTCGGTGACGGGGAGCGGGCCGCGCCGGGCGAGCGTGCGCGCGAGGTCCTCACCCGCGAGGTGCTCCATCACGAGGTAGGGCGCGCCGGTAGGAAGATCGCCGACGTCGAGCAGCCGCGCGACGTGCGGGCCGGCGAGGCGGAACGTGATGCGCGCCTCGCGCCGCATGCGCTCGATCGCGTCGGCCGAGGCGGCGCCGCGCTTGATGAACTTGAGCGCGACGCGCTCGCCGAGCGCGAGGTGCATCGCCGCGACGACGACGCCCATGCCGCCCGCGCCGATCACGCGCTCGACGCGGTACTTGCCGTCGACGAGGGCGCCCTCGCGAGTGAAGTCGTCGATCGACCTGGGCGACTCCGACGCTCCGTCGCGCGGGCGCGCTGTCGCGGTCCGCTCGTCGGTGCCCTCGAGATCCTCGTCGTCGGTCATGCCAAGCTCGGAGAGCCCAGCGGAGCAACGGAGAGGCGTGTCGTCAAGCGGCGATGATCAGGCCGCGAATCACGGCCCGCGCGAGCGGAGCCGTCGTGATCGACGCGTCAAAACGCTTCGTCCGGGAGCTCCATCAGCTCGAGCGAGCTCTGCTCGACGAGCTTGCGCGTCAGCGTGAGCGCCGGCAGCACGTTCTTCGTCCACCAGCGCGCGCTCGCGATCTTGCCCGTGTAGAACGCCTTGTCGTGCTCGCTCGCGCCCGCGAGCGCGTCGACGGCGATGCCCGCGTGCTTCACGAGCAGCCAGCCGATCACGAGCTCGGCCACGGCGAAGAGGATGCGGTTGCCCTGGAGGCCCACGTGATAGAGCGACTCCGGCACCTTCTGCATCATCGTGCCGAAGATGCCCTTCACGTCGCCGAGGGCGCGCTCGAGCGCGGCGCGCTCGCCGGTCAGCGCGTCGCCGCCGGCCTTGCCCTCGAGCGTCTTGCCGATCTCGCTGAAGGCGCGCTGGAGCGTCTGCCCGCCGTCCTTCGCGATCTTGCGGAAGAAGAGGTCGAGCGCCTGGATGTGCGTCGTGCCCTCGTAGAGCGAGTCGATCTTCTGATCGCGGACGTACTGCTCGATCGGGTAGTCCTGGCAGTAGCCCGAGCCGCCGTAGCACTGGAGCGAGAGCGCGAGCTGCTCGTAGGCCTTCTCGGAGCAGTAGCCCTTCACGAGCGGGAGCAGCATGTCGTTGTAGTGGTCGAGCTCGCGCGCGGCGGCGGCGCCGTGGCCGCCCGCGATCTCCACCTGATCTTGCACCCAGGCCGTGTAGAGGCAGAGCGCGCGCATGCCCTCGGCGTGCGCCTTTTGGCTCATGAGCATGCGGCGCACGTCGGGGTGCTTGATGATCGCGACGCGCGGAGAGGTCTTGTCGGCGGCGCGCAGGAGATCCGGGCCTTGAACGCGCTCCTTCGTGTACTCGAGCGCGTTGAGGTACGCCGTCGACAGCGTGGCCGCGCTCTTGATGCCGACGGCCATGCGCGCCTGCTCGATGACGTGGAACATCTGGCGGATGCCGTCGTGCACGTCGCCCATGAGGAGGCCGCGCGCGACGTGCTTCTCGCCGAACGTCATCTCGCACGTGGCGGAGCCCTTGAGGCCCATCTTCTTCTCGATGTTGGTGACGTAGACGCCGTTGCGCTCGCCGAGCGAGCCGTCGTCGTTCACCCAGAACTTCGGCACGAGGAAGAGCGACAGGCCCTTCGTGCCGCCGCCGGCGCCCTCGGGCCGGGCGAGCACGAGGTGGACGAGGTTCTCGACGCCGTCGAAGTCGCCGTTCGTGATGAAGCGCTTCACGCCCTCGATCGCCCACGTGCCGTCGCCGAGGTCCCTCGCCTTCGAGCGGCCGGCGCCGACGTCGCTGCCGGCGTCGGGCTCGGTGAGCACCATGGAGCCGCCCCACCGCTTCTCGACGAGGCCCTCGATGAACGTCTTCTTCTGCTTCTCGGTGCCGTGGCGATCGATGGTGCGCGCGGCGAACGCGCCGAACAAATAGAACGCGAACGTCGCGTGCGAGCCGACGAGCATGTCGAACGCGGCCCACGCGACGGAGAGCGGCGCGCCCATGCCGCCCATGTGCTCGGGCAGATTCAGTCGGTGAGACTCGGTGTCGTAGTACGCCGCGTACGAGGCCTTGAGGCCTTCGGGCAAGAGCACGTCGCCGTTCGGCTCGAGCTTGAGCGGCACGCGATCGGCCTCGACGAAGCTCGTGGCGAACCTCTCGTGGCCGAGCTTCTCGATGGCCTTCAACGCCTCGCGCGCGCTCGCCTCGTCCATGTTCCCGAACGGGCCCTTGAACGACGTGCTGGACACGTCGAGCGCCTCGAACAGGTTGAAGAAGATGTCGCGGAGGTTGCTCTTGAACGGGTCGGCTGCGGTGCTCATCGGTCTTGCTTCTCGCTCGCTCGCGTCGACGGCCCCAGGTTTGCTCGCCGCGCTGCGTCAATCCTATCAGACGCGGCCGTCCGCGCCATCGTCAAAGCGCCGGTCGCCCGCTTTGAAACAGCCGACGAAGCGGGCGTGTACTTCTGTTCGCGCCGGCGGATAGGGTGCGCGCATGCGCTACCACACGCTGGGAAACACGGGCCTCTTCGTCTCCGAGCTCTGCCTCGGCGCGATGACCTTCGGCGGCAAGGGCTTTTGGCAGGTCGTCGGCGCGCTCGGCCAAAAGGAGGTCGAGGGCATCGTCGGCGGCGCGCTCGACCGCGGCGTGAACTTCATCGATACGGCCGACGTGTACTCCGAGGGCCAGTCCGAGGAGCTCCTCGGCGGGGCGCTGAAGTCGCTCGCCCGCCCGCGCGAGCAGGTCGTCGTCGCGACGAAGGTGCGCGGCCGCGTCGGCCCCGGGCCGAACCAGGTCGGCCTGTCGCGCGCGCACGTGCTCGCGAGCATCGACGCGAGCTTGAAGCGCCTCGGCCTCGATCACGTCGACCTCTATCAAATCCACGGCGTCGATCCGCACGTCCCGATCGAGGAGACGGTCGAGGCGCTCGATGCCGTCGTCCGCTCGGGCAAGGCGCGCTACGTCGGCTTCTCGAACCTGCCCGCGTGGCTCGCGATGAAGGCGATCGGCTACGCGACCGCGAACCGACTCGCGAGGTTCGAGAGCGCGCAGGTCTACTATTCGATCGCCGGCCGCGACATCGAGCGCGAGATCGCGCCGCTCGCGCTCTCCGAGAAGCTCGCGATCCTGCCCTGGAGCCCGCTCGCAGGAGGCCTCTTGTCCGGCAAGTTCGACCCCGACAAGCCCGGTCCCGAGGGCGCGCGCCGCACGCAGTTCGATTTCCCGCCCGTCGAGCCGCAGCGCCTGCGCGTCGTGCTCGCGGCGCTCCGCAAGGTGTCGAGCGAGGCCGGGATCTCGGTCGCGCGCGTCGCCCTCGCGTGGCAGCTCACGAAGCCGTTCGTGACGAGCGTCATCATCGGCGCGAAGAACAAGGATCAGCTCGCCGACAACCTCGCCGCCGTCGACGTGAAGCTCGCGCCCGAGCACCTCGCCGCCCTCGAAGAGGCGAGCGCGCTGCCGCGGGAGTACCCCGGTTGGATGGTCGAGTGGCAGAACAAGGAGCCTCGCGTCTGAGGCGGGCGCTGCGGCGCCAACCGGGCGCGGCAGCTCCGCTACGATGCTCGCCGTACGGGAGTACGGCTGCGCTTCGTTGCTCGCTGTCGCACCCGTCTGACGCCGCATCACTCCGCCTCAGTGTCGTAGCGCGGAGGTCCGTTCTCTAGGACTGGCCGCGCACGCGGGGGCGCGGCCGGAGGGGCCAGCGGGCGACGATGATCGACGTGAGCTTCGAGCCCTCGGGCGATCCCAGCCACATCGCGGAGCGGCCGAAGCCGACGAACATGCGGTAGGTGTCGCGGCCCGCGAAGCGATCCGTGAGCCGGCGCGCGATCGCCTCCTGTCCGGCGGGCTCCACATAGAGCGGGTAATACGTGTAGTCCGCGGGGGCGCGATGACGGAGGTCCCAGTCGCAAAGATCTGGGGCGGTGAACGCGCGCGGCAGCTTCGCGTCGAACAGCACGAAGAGCCAGGGATAGAGGCCGACGGCGATCGAGGCCTGCTCGCGCACCGACGCGCCGGTGAGCTCGGCGCTCGGCCCGGGGCCGCGCACGGCGTCGATGAACGGGAGACCCTCGCAGCCGAGGCAGAACGTGTTCGTCGCCGTGCCGTCGAAGATGTCGCCGCAGACCGCGTCGAGCGGCTGGCGTCGCGGCCAGGGCTCGACCTCCTCCGGCAGGACATTGTGCACAGACTCTTCCCAGAGGCCGTGGTCCTTGTCGCCGAGCACGAGGATGCACCGGATGACGTCGGCGGGGAGCGGCTTGTCGAGCTCGTGCGAGAAGCCCGCCCTCCGCAGCCCGGGCCCATTCGTGCTCATCTGGTAGAGGCGCACGGGCGCATCGCCGAGGGCAGGCTCGTGGATCGCCTTCAGCGCCTCGGCCCATTTCATCGCGCCCGCGTCGGTCGGGTCGAAGAACATGAGCACTTGGTCCGCGAGATCTGTCCCGTCGCGCGCCCACTCGTAGGCGATGCGCCGCGCGAGCGGGCCGATCGCCTTGCCGAAGATCTCTCCTCGGCTCCGTGGCGGTCGACCCTCCCGCTTGCGCTTCACGCCGGGAGCCCTCCTACGTGGTCGCCGGCGGCGGCGTCGGGCCAGGCTTCTTCGGCTTCTCGCGCTTCGCGATGCCGAGGGCGATCAGGTAGTCGCGCCGCTTGATCACGGTCGGCGCGATCGTCGCCCACTCCTTGTACCAGACGCGCAGATCGTTCAGCGCGCGCGTCCGCGTGTCCGCCGAAGTCGTGGACGCGACCGCGGGCGTCGCGCCGCCCTTCGGCGCAGCCGTCGCCGTCGCGATGAGGCCGGCGAGCTCGGCGCGGACGTCGGGCGTGATGCTGCGCTTCTCGAGCTTCTTCAGCGCGGCCTGGTCTTGCTTGTGGTCCTCCTTCGCGCGGCCCGTGCCGTGCTGGAGCGCGTCGAGGCGGTCGAGCATCGTCTTGACGGTCCCGAGCGAGGCCTCGCCCGTCGCCGCGGCGAGGCCGCCGGCGAAGAGGAAGTCGCACTGCGCCGTGAAAGCGTTCTCGAGCGTCGCGCGGATGACGCGGAAGTTGGGCTCGTCCCACGCGTCGACGGTGGCGAGCGCCTTTTGCACCGTTGGGTCCGTGCGCGGCGCGGCGGGCGCGCCTGGGCGCGTCGCGCCCGAGGCGGTCCAGAGGAGCTCCCAGCCTTCGGCGTGCGTCTCCTCGTCGTAGCCGCGCTGGGCGAGCGCCGCGAAGATGGCGGGCGTCCGGCTGACGGCGCTCAGGAATTTCAGCGCGCGAGGGGGCGTCTCTTCGAGGACGTTCGCGCTCGCGACGGGGTCGACGGGAACGGGATCGGATGCAGGGATCTTCTTGGCCATGTCTCTGGCTACAAAGACTCAAGCCTGAGTTCAAGTTCTTTGATGCGCGTTCGAGGCTCAATCGCTGCGCTGCCTGCGCTTCGGCATCGTGACCCGGACCAAGTCATCCGTGGCGTCGAACCGCGCGTCCTCGCCCGTCGCGGCGCGCACGAGGGGTACGATCTTTCGCCGCACACCCATGCCGCGCGCGTCGACGTAGCCATAGTCGCGCATCACGTCGACGATCACCGGATTCCGTGGGGAGCGCTGTCCCGCGAGCATCTTCTCCACCGTCATCGAGTTTTGCAAGGCGCCAGGGCTCGTGATCTCGAGCCGATCGTCGAACGCAGCGATCTCCACCTCGATCGAACGCGTCCAGTCGCGGTGCACCATCGCGTTGAGCAAAGCCTCGCGCACGGCCTCTACGGGGTATTGCCAGTGGCGTTCGCGCCGGAGCCCCTCCCCGTCCCTTCCGCGTCGCCGTCGATCAGGACCAGCGCACCGAGCTGCGTTTGGCAGTTCTTCGCGCGGATCGTTCGAATGAAGTCCGCGTACTGCTTCTTCACCCAGTCTTTCCCGCTCCCAATCCCCGCGGGCGCCACATGAATTCCCCTTACGATTCTACGGTTGAAGCCGAGGCACTTCAGCAACGCGAGCGCGAAGTCGCGGTGTCGAGCGTCCTCGCAGAGCAGGCGGACGCGTACGCGCGCGTGAGAGGTCATTCTGCGGCGCCTTCGGCGTCGTCGCGACCGAGTGCCAGGATCTCGGATGCCCGGAGCCCTTCACTCAGATCAATTTCCAACGGGGCGACGCGCGTGGGGCCGCCGCGCTCGCGCGTCGCCTCGAGCGCCATGTCCGCGGCCATGAAGTCGATGAGCGCCGGGTTGTGCGAGATCACGATGCGCTGCCAAGACCTCCCCTCCGCTGCTGAATTGAAGGCGACGAGCCACGGCTCAATCTCTGCGAGCGCGACGAAATTCTCGGGCTCGTCGAGCACCAAGAGGGCCGGTCCTGGCAGCACGGCGTGGAGCAGCGCGTAGAGGACGACCAGGCTTCGCTGACCATCCGAGAGCTCCTCGAACGTGACGGGGTAGTCCTCGCCTTCCGGAGTTCGACAGATCACACGGAGCTCGCGCGCGGTCCCGCCCGCCAACTCGTTCTTGAAGCGCACGAAGCCGTGCAGCACCGCGCCGAGCTCGTCCCGTAGCGCCGTAGTCTTGTCTTCTTCACGCTGCGCGAAGTCGCGGTACCAACCCGCAAAGTTCGTCCCGTCCCGTTCGAGCCAGGTCTCCTCCGCCTTCGAGACCGAGGCCATCCGCGGCGGGTCGAGCTTGAGCAGCCAGATGCTCGCGACGAGCTCGCGGAAGGCGACGGTCAGCTTGTTGTCCGCGCGTGGCTCGAGCTCCGAGATGAACGAACGGCTCCGGCGGAACGGGATCTTCGCGCGTGCGGCAGCATTCCCCTTTGTGGGCTTATCGCCATAGAGGTGCACGCCCTGCGGGCCGGAATCGAAGAGCAGCTGTGCGCCCACGTGGAGGCTCTCCTTCGCGATCGCGACGCGCTGCTTCTCCCGGTCGTGCCGAACGACGAGCTCGTACCGGAACGGGTCGCCGTCCGGGCGCTCGAGCTCGATGCGGATGGTCTGGTCGTTGCTTGAGCCCCAGCGCGTGACCGTCGTCGGCTTGAACGTGTCTTCGACCGCCGCGCCGTGGACGAGGATGTCCTGCAGCGCGGCCAATACCTCCCAAATCGCGGTCTTGCCGGTGCCGTTCTCGCCGACGAGCACCGACGTCGCAGGGGGCTCCAGGGAGAAGTCGACGAGCGTGCGGTAGTTGTCCACGTCGAGGCGCTTCAGCATCGTGATCCTCGGCGTAGCAGAGAGCGCCGGATGACGCGCCGACGTTCTCGAGGCAGAGCCGAGCGCGCAACGATCGACGCGGGCGCGTGCGTCCCGATGGCTGGGCCCCGCGTCCGCGCAGAGGCTGCCTCGCGACGCGAACGCCTTCCCCGCCGTGTCGCCGGCCTCGCCCGCCGCCGGGAGCCACTTTTCGGCCGGATTTTTCACGGCGCCAGCGCCGTCATCGGCGGCGTCTTCGAAAATGCCCGCGATTTCCGCGACCGCGAGGCCTTCCCCGCCGCCCGGGAAGGTCTCGGCGCGCCAGGGAAGGTCCCGGCCGGGCAGGGAAGGTCTCGGCGGGCAGGGAAGCGCCCCCGCTCGACATGCGGGGGCGGCCTCGGCTTGCTGGCGGGGCGATGACCCCTCCGCGACGCCCACCGTGCGCACCGTGCTCGCCCAGCTCGCGACGAGCGGGC
>DASYCF010000512.1:0-3113 GCA_036500365.1 Byssovorax sp. | reverse complement strand
GCCCCCGTCTCACGCGACCGCACACCCCACACGACCGACGTTGCCCGCTGAGAGAAACCTAAACCTGGGCGTTTACATCCGAGCCGCGAGCGGGAACTGATGCGCTATGAGCGGACGCGTCGTCGTGATCACGGGCGGCTCCGCGGGGGTCGGCCGCGCAACGGCCGTGCGGTTCGCGAAGGAGGGCGCGAGCGTCGCCGTGCTCGCACGCGGGGAGGAGCGGCTCGAGGCGACGAAGCGCGAGCTCGAAGGCTATGGCGCGACCGCCCTCGCCCATTCGGTCGACGTCGCCGACGCGGGCGCCGTCGACGCCGTGTCTGCGTCGACGCCAGAAGGCCGCAAGTGGCTCGAGCGCCTGCCCTCCGGCGAGATCGCCGAGCGCAATGTGCCGCCCGATCCCGACTGGACGCTCGGCACGTGGACGGCCGGATGCGCGCGCACCGCCAACGCGGGCCGCGCCTGCATGCTCGTCACGCACCTCTTCGTTCGCCACGCCGAGCGCGCCGACTTCCGGGCCGGCCTCAAGGCCTCCGTCGGGCCGTTCGTCGTCTATTCGAAATAGCTCCGCTTGCGCCCGGGTGGCGCGGAAGAGACACTCGCCACGTGCCCACCAGCGATCGGCCGCGCCGCTCGATCTCCGACGCGGCGGAGCTCCACCCCGCGCGCATCGTCGTCGCCGACGACGACCGGCTCACGCGCGAGGCGCTCGCAGCGATCCTGCGCACGGCCGGGCACACGGTCGACCTCGTCGAGGACGGCCAGGAGGCGATCGAGCGCGTCGGCGCGGGCGGCGTGGACCTCGTGCTGCTCGACATCGTGATGCCGCGCCTCGGCGGGCTCGAGGCGTGTCGCCTGTTGAAGAGCGTCACCGCCGACGGCTTCTTGCCCGTCGTGCTGGTGACGGTGCGCACCGACACCGCGAGCCGCGTGGAGGGCCTGCGCATCGGCGCCGACGACTACGTCTGCAAGCCGTTCGAAGAGCAAGAGCTCCTCGCGCGGGTCGCGGCGATGCTCCGCATCAAGCGCCTGCACGACCAGGTGCACCTCCAGCGCACGAAGTTCGAGCGCCTCAGCGTGCACGACGAGATGACCGGGCTCTACAACTACCGTTACCTCAGCACGCGGCTCACCGAGGAGTTCAAGCGCGCCGAGCGCTACCACGAGCCGTTCGCGTGCGTCGTCGTCGACATCGACCAGCTCCGCGCCGTGAACGACGCCGGCGGCCGCCCGCTCGGCGACGCCGCGATCCGCTTCGTGGCCGACGGCATCAAGCGCTGCGTGCGCGACGTCGACGTCGTCGCGCGCTACGGCGGCGAGGAGTTCCTCATCGTGCTCCCGAGCACGCACTTCGCAGGCTCCGTCGTCGTCGCCGAGCGGGTGTGGCGTGAGGTCAGCGGCAAGCCGATCGACGTCGACTGGGAGGCGCGCCGCGGCGAGGCGCCCGGCGTCGTCGGCGCCGCGCGCGCGGACGGCTCGGTCCCGACGCCCGCCGCCGAGCTGAGCCGCGTCTCGCTCGCGGAGATCGCGGCCGAGCGCCCGCCGATCGGCCGCCCGCTCACCGTGTCGATCGGCGTGTCCCTCTATCCGTCGCGCGACGTGCGGACGAAGGACACGCTCCTCCGCGCCGCCGACTCTGCGCTCGGCCAGGCGAAGCGCGAGGGCGGAAACCGCATCTGCGTCTTCCAGCAGCAGGGCTACATCTACACGCCCGCGATCTCGGCGACGCGCGGCGACGCGGGCGCGACGAGCGAGCGGCGGCGGCCCGGCGCGTGACGTCGCGCGAGCCGGGCGCGCGCGGGCGCGTGCTCGTGGTGGATCCCGACGCTCGGACGCGACGCTCGATCGCGCGCGCGCTGCTCGAGCGCGGCTTCGACGTCGACACGGCCGAGGACGCCGACGCGGCGCTGGCGCTCGACGAGCTCCGCGCGCGCGACGCGATGCTCCTCGATCTCGACGTCGGCGCGGCGACCGGCGCGGCGACGATCGCGCGCGTGATCGCGCGGGCGCCGGGCCTCGTCGTGGTCGGTGCAGCGGCGCTCGGCGCGACCTCCCTCGGCGCGTGGCCGTTCGACGCGGGCGCGTACGACGTCGTCGAGAAGAGGCCCGCGAGCGACGACACGACCGCGCGCGCGCTCGATCGCGCCGTCGAGCGCGCCGGCCTCGTCGCCGCGCGACACGCCCTCGAGCAGCGCCGCGCGGAGGAGGATCCGCTGGGCGAGATCGTCGCCGCGTCTGCGCCGATGCGCGAGGTGCTCCGCCTCGTCGACGCCGTCGCGCGCGCGGGGACGTCGGCGCTGATCGTGGGCGAGGCCGGTGCCGGCAAGGACGTCGTCGCGCGCGCCATCCACGCCCGCTCCGCGCGCGCTGCCGCGCCGCTCTTCTCGATCGACTGCGCCGCGCTCGACGCGACCACGCTCGAGGCGGAGCTCTTCGGTGAGGCGAGCGCGAGCGCCGATCGCCCCGGGCTCGTGGAGGCGGCCGACGGCGCGACGCTCGTGCTCGAGGGGCTCGCGTCGCTCCCGGCGTCGGCGGCGGCGCGGCTCGTCCGCGTGCTCGCGCGGGGCGAGACCCGGCGCGTGGGCGAGGCCGACCCGAG
Source organism: Byssovorax sp. (assembly GCA_036500365.1). Lineage (GTDB taxonomy): Bacteria > Myxococcota_A > Polyangia > Polyangiales > Polyangiaceae > DASYCF01. Next base: position 517 of record DASYCF010000512.1, on the reverse strand, counting down.
GCGCGTCGACGTTCGCGTGCTCGCGACGAGCCGCGAGGAGCTTCCGCTCGCCGCGCGCGGTCCGGTCGATCACGAGCTCCGCCTCCGCGTCGGCCCCGTCGTCGTCCGCGTGCCGAAGCTCTCGCAGCGCAAGGACGACCTCCCGATCCTCGCCGCGCGCTTCTTGAAGGCGGCGGCCGTGCGCGCCGGGCGCGACGTGCGCCGCGTCAGCGTCGAGGCGATGCGCGCGCTCCGCGAGCACCCGTGGCCCGGCAACGTGCGCGAGCTCGCCGCCGCGATCGAGCACGCCGTCACCGTCGCGCGCGGCGACGTCGTCTATCCGCACGATCTCCCGTTCCATCGATCGGAGCCTAAGGAGGTGAGCGCGACGTCGGGCGCGCGCTTCGGCCGCGATCTCCTCGACCTGCCGTACGCGGACGCGAAGCGCGCCGCTGTCGACGCGTTCGACCGCGCCTACGTGGCGCGCGCGCTCGCCGGCGCGTCCGGCAACGTGAGCGAGGCCGCGCGGCGCGCGGGG
>DASYCF010000511.1:0-1685 GCA_036500365.1 Byssovorax sp. | reverse complement strand
GTTTTCTCTCAGAACGTCGTTCGCAGCGCGGGCAGATCCCGCCCCCCCGCCTCTCTGCCGCGCGGCTCGAGGCGCTCCGAGGAGCCCATGAGCAACCTCTCTCAGTCCATGTATTGGTGCTTGCCGCCGCCACGATGGCCGAGCCGATCGCCGAGGCGAGAAATGCTGCGAACGGAGTCACGTTCATGAGCCCCTCCTGGATGTGGGCTACGATGCGTAGCCCGACAAGTTAGGAACGTTACAGGGTGCCGCCCGCCAGTCAAGCGCAAGCTCAGCTGGCGGCAGGCTCAGGCGGCGGGACGGGGGGCTTCTTCTTGGCGCCCTTGCGCGAGCGGAGCAGCGGGATGTGATCGCGGAGGGCGGCGGCGCCCCACTTTACGCCGGCGACCTTCTCGAGCTCGCCGTAGCCGTCGTCGAGGAGCTTCGCGAGCCGGTCGCGCGTGACCGCTGCGGGGTCGCGCTCGGTCGGCCTGCGCGGCGCGCCGCCGGGGGTGAGCTCGCCGCGGAGCCACGCGCCCTTCGTCGCGAGGAGGTCGAGCTCGTCCTTCGTGAACGGGTGCTTGCCCGCGAGCGCGGCCCCCGCGTCGGCGAAGATCCCCCCGATGGCCACGCAGTCGTTCGCGAAGTCGAGCTTGCCGTGGCCCGCGCGCACCTTCGCGACGCGCCCCTCGTCGACGAGCCCGCGCCGCGCCGCGATCTCGAGGTACGCGAGCGTGTCGAGCCGGACCTGGCCGAGCTCGCGCATGGCGGCGTCGATCGACCCGTCGCTCCGCGCCGCGAGCGGGACCGCGTTCGCCGCGAACTCGAGCGCGAGCGCGAGCGCGGGGAGCTCGGCGATCCTCGTCGGCTCGACCGACGGCGCGAGCCCCTTCACGTCGCCGAGGTACGGCGCGAACGCCGCGCACGCGACCTCGACGTTGTGCCGCGCGACCGACACCTCGAACGACAGCACGGGCGTGTCGCCGGTCATCGCCGCGGCCTGCGGCGCGAAGTGGTCGAACGCGGCGCGCGGGTCCGTCGTGACGAAGGGCGCGCGCTGGGCGGGCGCTCGGTCGTCTTGCGGGCGCGGCTTGGTGGGCTTCGGCTTCTCGGCGGAGCGGGTCTTCTTGGCCTTCGACGTCGCGGGCTTTGCCATGGGGTCGACGATATCCAGCGAGGCACCCGACGCAAGCGCGAGCTTGCCGCGTCGGTCGACGAGCGAACGCGCACGCGAACCGGCCGCGGACACGAGGTCGAGAGCGGCGCCCGGTGCGCGCGCGGTGCCTCCCTCGGGACCAAGCCCGAGGGAGGGTCGCGGTCCCCTCGCCGGGCTTGGGATCAAGAGCGGCAGGGGGTTCGGGGCCCGGCGCCGGACTTGGTTGCAGGGGCGGCCGAGGCTCCGCGACGCTCGCCGTCGATCCGAGCCCGTTCCACGCGAGCCGCGGTCCGGTCTCGGCGCGGCGAGGCAACCCCCGCCGCGCCGCCACGCCTACGCGACGAGCCGGACCAGCGTCCCGATGATCTCGTCGAGCCGCCGAACCACCGACGTCTCCAGCGCCACGCCGTGCAGCGCACGCGCGACCTCCAGGCACGCCAGCGTCTCGCGCGCCGATCCGAGCGCGGTGTGATAGCGCGCCTGCCTCAGCTTGCCGCGGCTGTACATCCCCTCTGCCGTGTTCAGCGCGACGCTCGCCGCCGCCCGTCGA
>DASYCF010000510.1:0-3121 GCA_036500365.1 Byssovorax sp. | reverse complement strand
GCACGCGAGCAGCGCCGCGTAGATCGGCGCGCCCGACCGCGGCCTGCGCGCGCGCGCACGCGGCAGCGCGGCGCAAGCGAGCGAGAACACGACCACGACGCCAGGCTGCCGCAGCGGGCTGTCGCCGATCGCCGCGATCACCAGCGCGACGGCCGACGCAGCGCCGGCGCCCCACGAGCCCGCCACGTGCCCGTAGGCGGCGAGCGAGAGCAGCGCCGCGAGCGCGACCGCCGCGACGAGGCCCGACTCGACGGCGGCCTGCACGAGGTCGTCGTGCGCGGTGGTCGCGTTGACGAAGCGGCGGGCCGCGTCGGCCGGCGAGAGCTCGGCCAGCGCGCGCCCTTGCGCGTCGAGGTACGCGTGGCCGAAGCGACCGAGCCCGGCGCCGAACGGCGCGCGCGCCGCGGCTGCCTCGAGCGAGCGCGCGGCGATCCACGCGCGACCGTCGAGCGACGTCGCCGCGGAGACGTCGGCAGAGATCGCCGGCGCGCGCTCGAGCGCGGCGGCCGCGCCGAGCGACGTGATCGCGACGACGCCGGCCAGCGCCACCACGCGCGCGATCGGGCGGCCCGCGCGGCGGCGCGCGTGGAGCTCCAGCGCGAGCGCGGCGACCCCGCCCGCGAGCGTCGCGCACCAGGCGACGCGCGAGTGCGCGAGCGCGAGGCCGACGACCTCGCACGCGACGACGCCGGTCAGCGCCGCGCGCGCGACGTGGACCGGCGCGCGCCGACGTCGCGCGAGGAGCTCGATCGGGGGCCTGCGGAGCGCGTCGATTGAGAGCGGCAAGCACACCGCGAGCAACAGCCCGAGCCAGTTCGGGTTCCCTTGCAGACCGTGCAGCGCGAACCCTCGGCCGCCGCGCGCGAGCGCCACGATCGCCGCGATCGACGCGCCGCCGCCGGTCAGCGAGGCGGCGAGGCGAGCGGCGCGGATCGCCGTCGCGCGCCCGAGCGACGTCAGCACCGCGCCGAGGCCGAGGGCCGCGGTCCACGTCGCGAGGTCGAGCGCCCCGCCCGGCGCGCCGTACGCGAGGCTCGCGGCGGACACGGCGACGAACGCGACCGCGGCCGCGTGCGCGCGAGGAGGCGCGCGGCGTTCACGCCCGTGGCTCGCGAGCGACGCGGCGAGGGCGACGAGCGCGACCGCGAGCAGCGCGACGCGCTTCGACGCCGCCGCCTCGGCCGCCGGATCGAACACGAGGGCGGCCGCGCTGGCGCCGACGGCGAGGAGGGCCCCGCCGCGTCGACGCGCGCCCGCGCTCACAGCGAGCTGTCGCGGGCGTCACGCACGTCGAGCAGGCGCCGCAGCGTGCCCTTCACGTCCTCTCGCTTCTCTCGGGCGAGGGCGCGCCGCAGCAGCGACGTCACGACCGGCCGCGCGTCGCGGCGCACGTAGTGCTCCGCCAGATCGCGCTCCAGCCTCGTCTTCGCCGCGAGCCCGTCGAGCATGCGGAAGAAGCCCGCCTCGGGATCCCAGGTGAAGCGCGCCGCGGCCGCCGCCATCGCGAGCGGCGTGTCGGCGCCCTGCTCCCGCTTCGCGAGCTCCGCGCCGAGCGTCGTCCGCGCCGCCGGCTCGCTGATGCGGCCGAGGGCGCGCGCGATCTCGGGCAGGCGCTCGTGCGACACGTTGTCGAGGTCGGCGAACAGCACGCGCGCGGCGTCGGCGTCGCCCTTCCGCGCGAGCGCGATGGCGGCGTGCATGCGCAGGCGCGCGTTCTCGTGGCCGAGCAGCGGCTTCAAGATCGCGACGGCCTGCGCGTCGCCGAGCTCACCGGCGAGGTCGAGCGCCGTGCGCGCGCGAGAGAACGAGCCCTGCGCGACGGACGCTTGCACGTCGCTCACCGCGAGCGCGCCCCCGGCCGCCGGCTTCAGCGCGGCGACGAGATCGGTGAGATCGGTGCGGCCGCGCGCCCACGCGAGGAGCGTCCGGCCCGGCGCCTCGGGCGGGCGCGTCGCGCGCAGGTACGCGTCGACGTCCTTGCCGCCGCACGTGCGCGCCTCGAGGCAGACGAGGATGTCGTCGGCGACGCGCGGGTCGCCGCCCTTCGCGAGCAGGAGCGCGGCCTCGAGCTTGTCGGCCGGCTTGCCGTCGTCGTAGAGCTTCCTCCGCACGAGGTCGCCGCGCTTCATCCCCGAGAGCGCGTAGAGCGCGTAGACCGCCGCGCGCCCGAGCGACGGGTTCGGGTCGTCGACGAACCGCTCGAGGAGCGCCGCGCTGCCGCGGTCGTCGATCTGGCCGAGCGCCCGCACCGCGCTCGTCCGCACCATGACGTTCTTGTCCTCGAGCGCGGCCTTGAGCATCGGCAGGCCCTCGGGGCGCTTCACGTCGCCGAGGACGAAGGCCGTGTTCATGCGGATCTGCGCCTGCGAGTTCGTCGAGAGCTCGCGCGCCGTCGCGAAGAACGCGGGCGGATCGAGGCGCTCGAGCGCGAACGCGATGTTGTTCAGCATGCGCGACTCGCGCACCTTCGGCACGAACGCGACGAGCGCGCTCGCGGCGGCCTTGTCCCCGATCTTGCCGACGGCGTACACGGCGCGGTTTCGCACGCGCGCGTCCGAGTTCGTCATCAGGTGGATGAGCGGCTCGCGGAGCTCGCTCGCGCGGAGCTCGCTCGCGGCGAAGGTCGCGGCGAGCTGCAGATCGGCGTCGTTGCTCTCGAGCGCGCTCTTCACGTCGCCGATCAACGTGCCGCGCGCCATCAGGTGGCGGCTCTTCCAGAGCGCCTTGAACGCGACGGTGCGCAGGAGGCCCTTCTTCGGGTTCTCGTCGTCCTCGCCGTGCTTCGGGGGCTTCTCGAGGAAGACGTCGCGCACGGCCTTCATCGCGGTCGTGTCGGAGAGCCAGCCGAGCGTCACGAGCGCGAGGGCGCGGTTCGCGTCGTCCTCGTCTTCGCGCGCGACGATCTTCTTGAGCGGCTCGACGCTCGACGGATCGGGGATCGACGCGAGCGCGCGCACGGCGGCGCCGCGGACGGCCGGGTTCCACGCCTCGAGCGCGCCCTGGAGCGCGGGCAGGCCGGCGCGATCGCCGATGCGGCCGAGGAGCTCCGCGCACATGACGCGCGCGCCGTCGTCGACGTTGTCCGACACGCACCGCGCGACCGCCTTCGCGCCCTTCTTGC
>DASYCF010000509.1:0-4432 GCA_036500365.1 Byssovorax sp. | reverse complement strand
CGCCGAGGCCGTCGCCGCCGACGCCGCCGACGCCGCCGCCGCTCGACAGGTCGCCGGGCATCGTCGGCATCTGCTGCGTCTCGCGCGAGTCGCCGTCAGGGCCGTTCTGCGTGCCGTTCAAGCGCACGAGGATCTCGCGCTGGAGCGTCATGTTGCTCTCGCCCGCGATCACGTGGAGCACGCCGCCGACGGTGCCGTTCGGCGTGAACTTCGACTGCGCGGCCGGGCCCGCCGCGACCGAGCCGATGTCGCCGCGATCGAGGCTCCACGCGACCGAGCGCGGCTGCCCGTCGACCGTGGCCTGGTAGGTGACCGTCGGCGTGGTCGCGCCGATGCCGACGTCGATCGTCTGGAGCGCGCTCGGCTCGACGTCGAAGCCCTGCATCGAGCCGCCGCCCACGCTCGTGCCGGTGCCCGAGTGCGTCCCGGTGCCGACGAACGTCGACGCGCTGCCGCCGCCATTCGCGCTCGCGGTGCCCGTCCCTGCGTGGCCCGCGCCGTTGCCGCCCGTGCCGAACTCGCCGCCGCCCCCGGCGACGTCGCTGCTTCCCCCGCAAGCGGCGAGCGGCGCGCCCGCTGCGACGAGCAAGGAGGCGACGAGCAGCGAAGACGAGCGAAGGGACTTCATATGTGGAAAATTACAGGAGGATTGCACCTTCCACAAGCGCAGGCTCCGAGCGTCACCTCATCTTCATGCAGCGATCTCGCGCTCGGCGTCGTCGAGGATGTCGAGGCATCCAGCGAGGGAGTCGCAAAAGAGCAGCTTGCGACGGAGCGCCGCGGCGCCGCGGAGGCCGTGCAGATAGCCAGACAGGTGACGGCGCGTGACGCGCACGCCGTACGGCTCGCCGCGCGCGGCGACGTTCGCCTCGAGGTGGGCGCGGCAGAGGGCGAGCCGCTCGTCGGGCGTCGGCGGGGCGATGCGCACGCCGCGATCGAGGAGCGCGCGCGCCTCGCGGAAGATCCACGGGTGATCGATGGCGGCGCGCCCGACCATCGCCCCGTGACAGCCCGTCTCTTCGAATGCGCGGCGCGCGTCGTCCGCCGTCTTCACGTCGCCGTTCACGATGACGGGGATCGACACCACCTCGCGCGCGCGGCGGGCCCAGCTCCAGTCGGCGGCGCCCGTGTGCCCCATCGCGGCGGTGCGGCAATGAATCGTGAGCGCGGCGATGCCCGCGTCCTCGAGCCGGCGCGCGAGGTCGACGATCGGCATGTGCGACTCGGGCCCGTAGCCGATGCGCGTCTTCACCGTCACCGGGCACGCGACGGTCGAGACGACGAGCTTCGCCATCGCGACCATCGCCTCGGGCTCGCGCAGCCACCCGGCGCCGGCGCCGCGGCCCGCGATCTTCGGCACCCAGCAGCCGCAGTTGATGTCGACGAACGCGGGCGACGCGGCCTCGGCGACGCGCGCCGCCTCGGCCAGGCGCTCGGGATCGGCGCCGTAGATCTGGATCGCGGTCGGCTGATCGTCGGGCGCGAGCGTCAGCTTGCGGCGCGCGTTCTTGCAGCCGCGGAGCAGGCCCTCGGCGTTCACGAACTCGGTCACGCAGAGGTCGGCGCCGAGCGCGCGGCAGAGGCGACGGAACACGGCGTCGCTCACGTCTTCCATCGGCGCGAGCACGACGGACCGACGCGCGAACGGCGCGCCGGCCGCGGGCTCGGGCATGAAGTGGGCGCGGAGCGCCTCGCGCGACATCGGCACGGGAAAACCCTATAGACGATGCGGGGCGAGCGGCACGGCGATTTTCGCTTCGCGGCCCGCGCGCGCCATGCTGGGATGAGCCGTGGCCGACGCGACGCGACAGGCGAGCCCAGCGCGCGTGCACCTCGTCGACGGGACGTACGAGCTCTTCCGCGCGCATTTCTCGAAGCGGCCCGATCATCGAACGCCGTCGGGCGGCCCGGCGAAGGCGACGCTCGGCCTCGCGTTCTCGCTGCTGTTCTTGCTCGAAGACGATCGCGAGCGCGTCACGCACCTCGCCGTCGCGTTCGACAACCCCATCCGTTCGTTTCGCAACGACCTGTTCGACGGCTACAAGACCGAGGCCGGCGTCGATCCGGAGCTCCTCGCGCAGTTCGATCTCGTCGAGCGGATGGTGCGCGCGCTCGGGATCGTCGTGTGGTCGATGGATCGCTGGGAGGCGGACGACGCGCTCGCGACGGGCGCGGCGCGCTTCGCGTCCGAGGTCTCCGAGGTGCGCATCCTCACGCCCGACAAGGACCTCGGTCAGTGCCTCGTGCGGCCGAACGTCGTGCAGATCGATCGCATGCGCGCAAAGACGATCGACGCCGCCGCGCTCAAGGCGGCGCGCGGCATCGCGCCCGAGAGCGTGCCGGATTTCCTCGCGCTCGTCGGCGACACGGCCGATGGCATCCCGGGCGTGCCCGGCGTCGGTGAGAAGACGGCCGCGGCGCTCCTCGGCCGGTACGTGCACCTCGAGGACATCCCCGCGCTCGCCGCCGACTGGGAGCCGCGCGTGCGCGGCGCCGAGAAGGTTGCCGAGTCGCTGCGCGAGCACCGCGAGGAGGCGCGCCTCTACAAGAAGCTCGCGACGCTCGTCGACGACGTGCCGCTCCGCGAGGGCCTCGGCGACCTCGAGTTCACCGGGGTCCCGCGCGCCGCGTTCGAGCGCGCGTGCGACGAGATCGGCGCGTCGACGCTGCGATCGCGCCCGCACCGATGGAGGTGAGCCATGCGCGCCGTCGTCATCACGAACCCCGGTGAGCTCGAGCTCCGCGACGTGGCCGAGCCCGCGCCGCCGTTCGCGCACGTGCGCGTCCGCGTCGAGTTCGCGGGCGTCAACCGCGCCGACCTGCTCCAGAAGATGGGCCTCTACCCCGCGCCGAAGGGCGTGCCGGCCGACATCCCCGGAATGGAGTACGCGGGCGTGGTCGACGCGCTGGGTGACGGCGTGACGTCGCTCGCCGTCGGCGACCGCGTGCACGGGCTCGTCGGCGGCGGCGCGTACGCCGAGAAGATCGTCGCCCACGAGCGCGTGGTCGTGAAGGTGCCCGACGCCCTGTCGAGCGAGCACGCCGCGGCCGTGCCGGAGGCGTACGTCACGGCGCTCGACGCGCTCGTCGCGCGGGGTCGTGCGCAGGCGGGTGACTCCGTGCTGATCCACGCGGCCGGCAGCGGCGTCGGGGTCGCCGCGGTGCAGCTCGCCGCGCGCCTCGGCTGCCGCGTGATCGGCACGTCGCGCACGCCGGACAAGCTCGAGCGCTGCAAGGAGCACGGCCTCGACGTCGGCATCGTGCCGAAGGGCAGCGAGTTCGCCGCCGCGGTGAAGCAGGCGACGAGCGGCCGCGGCGCCGACGTCATCGTCGACCTCGTCGGCGGCGCCTACATGAGCGAAAACGTCCACGCCGCCGCGACGCGCGGGCGCATCGTCGTGGTCGGGCTCACCGCGGGCGCGAGCGCCGAGATCGACCTGCGCTTCCTCTTGTCGAAGCGCGTCGAGATGATCGGCACGACGCTGCGCGCGCGCCCGCTCGAGGAGAAGATCGAGGCGGCGAACCTGCTCGCGCGGCGCATCGACCCGCTCTTCGCCCCGCGCTGCGGCCTCGCGGCCGTGATCGAGGCCGTGCTCCCGCTCGCGGAGGCGGCACGCGCGCACGACCTCGTCGCGGCGAACGCCACCTTCGGCAAGGTGCTGCTCGACTGCCGCTGACGCCCGCGTATAAAGGCCGGCGTGACGGCCGTCGAAACGCAAGGCTCCCCGCTCGGGCTCATCATGCAGGCGCTGCACTTCGCGGCCGACAAACACCGCTTCCAGCGCCGCAAGGACGCGCACGCGAGCCCGTACATCAACCACCCGATCGACCTCGCCAACGTGCTCGTGAACGAGGCGCACATCGAGGACCCCGTCGTGCTCGTCGCGGCGATCCTGCACGACACGGTCGAGGACACCGAGACGAGCCTCGCCGAGATCGAGGGCCATTTCGGCGCCGAGATCCGCGCGATCGTCGCCGAGGTGACCGACGACAAAGCCCTCGCCAAGGCCGAGCGCAAGCAGCGCCAGGTCGATCACGCGCCGCACGCGACCTTCCGCGCGCAGCAGCTCAAGTTCGCCGACAAGATCTCGAACGTGCGCGACATCGCCTCGAGCCCGCCGACGGAGTGGTCGATCGAACGCCAGCGCGAGTACTTCGACTGGGCCAAGCGCGTGGTCGACGCCATGCGCGGCCCGCACGCCCGCCTCGAGGAGCTCTTCGACGCCGCGTACGCGGGGCGGCCGTGATCGACCTCGATCGCCTGCCGGACGTGCGCGACGGGCTCACGCGGGTCGAGCGCGCCGTGCTCGTCTGCCTGAAGCGGCTGCACGAGGAGCAGGCGGCCTCGGCGGCGAGGCGCGCGCGCGCCGGCATGCACGTCGACGCGACGAGCGAGCCACGCCACGTGTCGACGGCGATGCTCTACGGCCGC
>DASYCF010000508.1:0-1955 GCA_036500365.1 Byssovorax sp. | reverse complement strand
CAGGAACGAGCGTGACTCGTCGGTCGGCGCGCGCGGCTCGGCGATCGTGACCTCCGCGCCGTTCACCTCGAGCGCCATCGGCTGATCGGGGACGAGGCCCGCTTCGGTCGTCACGCGCCGTCCGACAGGCCGAGCATCGAGACGCCTCCGCCGGACGCGACGACGGCGAGCGCCGCGCCGTCGGGCGAGGGGACGAGGCCGCACACCGCTCCGGAGACACGAGCGAGGATCGCGCGCGCGCGCTTCGCGCGGCCGAGCTCGACGCACCACACGACGCCCTCCTCGGTCCCGACGAGCAGGTCGCCGCCGGAGAGAAACGTAAGCGCGGTCACACGGCCAGTTCCAGCGAGGCTCACGTCCTCGGGCTTCTTTCGGAACGGATCTCCGCCGGCGAAGTCCCACACGACGACGCCGCTCCCCGCCGCGGTCGCGAGCAGCGGATCCGCGGGGCTCCACGCGAGGACGGCGACCTTGCCGGAGTAGCCGGTGAGGTTCACCTCGTTCGCGTCGTCGTCGAGATCCCAGACGTGCACGAGCGGATCCTGCGTGCCCGAGGCGACGAAGCGCCCCTCGGGCGACGGGTGCACGGTCAACATCGAGGTCCGGAAGTAGTGCTGCGCGAGCAGCTCGGCGCCTTTGGCGCGGAGCAGCGAGACGACGCCGTACGCCGACGTGAGCCACGCGCCGCGCGCTTCGTGCCAGGCGAGGCCGCTCACCGTGCTCGGGTGCCCGTCGAAGCGCCCGAGCAGCGCACCGTCCGGCGCGACGAAGCACACGGAGCGCGCGACCGTCGCCGCGAGCACGCCGCCGTCGGGCGACCACGCGAGGTGATCGACCCACCCCTCGCCGAGCTGCGTCCGCGATCGCTGCGCGCCGTCGAGCGCCGCCGCGATCGCGATCTCCCCGTGGGCCCCGCCGGTCGCGAGGAGGGCGTGCGTGAGGCACCACGCGACGGAGAGCGCGCCGCCCGCGTGCGGCTCCGCGCGGAAGCGCTCGGCCCCCGTGTCTGGATCGAGCGCGACGACGGCGCCCGCGACGGTCGCCGCGGCGAGGCGCGTCCCGTCCGGCGAGAACCGGACGTCAGGCGCGTAGTCGGGCAGCGAGACGGTCCAGCGCGGCGTCGAACGGATCATCGGCAGGGCCGACTACTGCGCCGAGCACCGCGCGAAGCCGGCTTCGAGATCGTCCTTGTCGAGGTTTCGCCCGATGAAGACCAGCTTGTTCCCGCGCGCCTCGTCGCCCCAGGGTCGCCCGAAGGTGCCGTCGAAGATCATGTGCACGCCCTGGAAGACGAGGCGCGCGTCGCGCCCGGCGACGTGGAGGATGCCCTTCATCCGAAAGATGTCGGTGCCTCGCTCGCGGAGGAGCTGGCCAATCCACGCCTCGAGCTTCGCCTCGTCGAGCGCGCCTTCGAACGAGAGCGACACGGAGCCGATCGTCGAGTCGTGCACGTGGCTCGCGTCGTCGAGGAACATCGGATCGACGGCGAGCGCCCGCGTGAGGTCGAACGCGCCGATGTCGACCACGCTGTCGATCGGGAGCTCGGCGTTGTGGGTGCGGTGCACCTTCGCGAAGCGGTTGATCGAGCGGATCCGCCCCTCGAGCGCGTCGAGCTCGGCGGGCGTCACGAGGTCCGTCTTGTTGAGCAGGATGACGTCGGCGAAGGCGACCTGCTCCTGGCACTCGGAGCTCTCGTCGATGTGCATGAGCACGTGCCGCGCGTCGACCACGGTGACGAGCCCGTCGAGCGCGGTCTGCGACTTCACGTCGTCGTCGACGAAGAACGTCTGGATGACGGGCGCAGGATCGGCGAGGCCCGTCGTCTCGACCAGGATGTAGTCGAAGCGGTCCTTGCGCCGCATGAGGTTCCCGAGGATGCGGATGAGATCGCCGCGGACGGTGCAGCAGATGCACCCGTTGTTCATCTCGAAGATCTCTTCCTCGGCGTTGATGAC
>DASYCF010000507.1:0-2113 GCA_036500365.1 Byssovorax sp. | reverse complement strand
ACGGGTTCGTGACGAACTTGCCGCCGTACGTGTTGTCGCCGGCCCAGATGAACTTCTCGGCCTCGCCCTCCTTGCAGAGGCCGAGCGCCTCGTACGTGAGGAGCTCGTTCGCCGTGAAGCAGTCGTGGAGCTCGACGACGTCGACGTCCTCGGGGCCGACGCCGCTCTTCTCGTAGACCTGCTTCGCGGCGTTCACGGCCATGTCCCAGCCGACCATCTTGATCATGCTGTCACCGAAGCTCGACGCGTAGTCGGTCGTCATCGCCTGCGCGGCGATCCGCACGGGCTTCGCGATGCCCTTCTTCTTCGCGTACGCGTCGCTGCAGAGGACGGCCGCGGCGGCGCCGCACGTCGGCGGGCAGCACTGGTAGCGGGTCAGCGGGTCGAACACCTCGGGCGAGGCCATGATCTCGTCGAGCGAGAGCACGTCGGCGAAGAGCGCGTACGGGTTGTTGTTCGCGTGCTTGCGCGCCTTCTCGCTGATCTTGCCGAAGGTCTCCTTCTTCGTGCCGTAGCGCCAGCGGTACTCGCGGCCGGCGCCGCCGAACATCTGGGCGGCGGGGGGCGCCTGGTTGAAGCCCTGGACGCGGCTCATGACGCCGGCGTGCTGGTCGAGCGGGTTCGTGCGGTCGGAGAACTTCGAGCCGAGCGCGCCCTTCTCCATCTGCTCGAAGCCGACGACGAGCACGCACTCGGCGAGGCCGCCCTCGACCGCCTGCCGCGCGAGGAAGAGCGCGGTCGACCCCGTGGAGCAGTTGTTGTTCACGTTGAAGACGGGGATGCCGCTGAGGCCCACGTCGTACACGGCGCGCTGGCCGCAGGTGCTGTCGCCGTACACGTAGCCCGCGTAGGCCTGCTGCACGTCGGCGTAGTCGACGCCCGCGTCGGCGAGCGCGGCCTTTGCCGCCTTCGCCGCCATCACGTTGTACTCCTCGCTCGCGCCGGGCTTCTGGAACTTCACCATGCCGACGCCGATCACGTTCACGCGCTCACTCATCGATGCATCCTCCGTTTCGTCGTCGTTGGTTCAGCCGAGGCCCTTGAGGAAGCCGAGGCGGTTCGCTGCGATGCGCACGTCGCCGTCCACGCGCAGGCGGCCCGTCTGGTAGAGGTGCTGCGCGGGCTCGGCGCCCTTCGCGACCACCTCGAGGTCCTCGTCGGAGAGCGTCAGCGTGACGTCGGCGCCCTTCGCGTCGCCGCCGCGCGTGAGCTCGTTCTTCTTGAGGTCGACGCGGAAGGTCGCGTCGGGGTTCGTGATCTTGAACACGACCACGGCGTCGACCTCCTTCGCGAGGCTCGGGTTCTCGGCGAGGCGCTTGGCCAGCGCGTCGAAGATGCGGTCCGCCGTCGCGGCCTTCTTCGACGATGAGGACGAAGCGGCCTCGGCCTTCGACGCCGCGCCGCTCGCGGCCTTGCGCGCGGCGATCGCGGCGGCCTTCGCGTGCTCGGGGTTCACGTCCTTCAAGAAGCCGAGCTTCTGCGACGCCATGACGTTGCCGCTGATCTTGAGCTGGCCGCCGAAATAGAGCTTCTGCGCGTCGATCTTGCCGGTCGCCATGCCGACGAAGTTCGCGTCGCTCATCTCGAGCGTGACGTCGGCCTTGTCCGCGACGCCGGTCGTCAGCCCGCCGGCGCCGTTCTTCACGTCGAGCGTGTAGGCGGAGGCCGGCTCGGCGAGCTTGAACTGGAACACGGTGGCGACCTTCGACACGAGCTCGGGGTGGCGCTGCACGTGATCGGCGATGGCGGCGAAGAGGTCTGCGCTCGTCACGCCGCCGGGATCGGGGGGGGCCGCCGCCAACCCGGGGGCCGCCGCCAACCCGGGAGCGGCCGCGCCGCCGGGGTTGCCCGCGCCGCGCGCGCGCATCGCTGCGATCACGTCGTTGCCGTCGACCTTCTTGAGGAAGTCGAGCTTCTGCGACGCCATCACGTTGCCGCTGATCTTGAGCTTTCCGCCGAAATAGAGCTTCTGCGGGTCGGCCTTGCCGGTGCACATCGCGAGGAAGTCCGCGTCCGAAAGCTCGAGCGAGCAGTCGGCCTTGTCGGGAGCGCCCGACGCCGCAGTGCCCGCCTTCGTGTCGAGGGTCCACGCGCTCGGCGGATCGGTGAGCTT
>DASYCF010000506.1:0-8369 GCA_036500365.1 Byssovorax sp. | reverse complement strand
CGCCGTACCAATGTACGGCTGCGCTCCGTTGCTCGCCGTCGCACCCGTCTGACGCCGCATCACTCCGCCTCAAAGCGTCGTGCCCCGGCGCGCGGCGGGGGCTGCCGCGAATGCGTTCACGCCGGGTGGGCTGAGGCGGTGAGCGCGGGTCGCTGCGTGAGGGCTTCGAGGGCCGTGGCGCGCGTCTGATCGATCGCGGCGGCGAGGCGGTCGGGGGTCGCTTCGCCCGGCTCGAGCGGGGCACCGAGGGCGACGACGACGCGCGTGAACGGGAGCGGCAGCTCGAAGCGGTCCCAGGATCGCGAGAACACGATCGGGCGGGCGCACGCCGAGGCGAGCGGGACGACGACGCCGCCCGCGAGGTCGGCCGCGACCGCGACGCCTGCGCGGTCCGAGTCGGTGCGGACGACGCCGCGAGGGCCGCGCGGACCGTCGACCGCGAACGCGGACTCGAACGACGCGCGCATGCGTCGCACGACGTCGCGGAGGGCGCGCGCCCCGCCGCGGGACGAGGAGCCGCGCGCGGTGGCGACGCCGAGCCGCGCGAGCGCCGCCGCGACGAGGCCGCCGTCGCGTGACGCGCTCACGAGCGCGACGAGCGAGCGCCGGCGCGCCCAGGCCAGCAGCGCGAACTGATGGCCGTGCCAGAAGGCGTGCGCGCGCGGCCGTGGCTCGCGCGCGAGCGCCGCGCTCTCGACCAACGTGAGCCGCAGCGAGCGCACCCACGCCCACGCCAGCAGGCCGACGGCGCAGTCGCGCGCGGCGGCCCCGAGCTTCACTTCTTGAGCTTCGCCATGAGCTCCTTGGCCACGGCGAGATCCTTCTGGTTGTCGAGCGCGCGCTCGAGCATCTGGACGGCCTTCTTGTCGTCGCCCTGGCGGTGGCTCACCTCGCCGAGGTAGTAGAAGACCTCGCCCTTGGTGATGGGGCCGCTGTCGTCGAGCTTCTGCAGGAGCAGCGCGCGGAACGTCTTGCCGGCGCGGTCGATGTGCGCGTCCTTGTTCGCGTCGTCGCTCGTCGCGAGGTCCATCGAGAGCACGCCGAGCTCGCGCAGCACGGCGACGGAGCCCGCGTCGATCTTGTTCGCGGTCTCGAGCTCGCTGAGCGCGCGCGCCTTGTCGCCCTCGGCGAGGTACGCCTTCGCGAGCCGCTGGTGGATCGCCGCGAGCTCCTTCGTGCGGCGGTTCCCGTACGAGGCGACGATCTTCTGCAGCACCTCGGCCGCCGCCTTGCCGCGCCCGGACGCGCTGTACGCGTCGCAGAGGGCGAGGAGCAGGTCCCGATCGCCGGGCTGGAGCTCGGTCGCCTTCTCGAGGAGCTCGGCGGCGGCGCCCGGGTCGCTGCGCTTCTGCGTGTGGAGGTCGGCGGCCTTCTTGTAGAGGCTCACCTTCTCGGCGACCGCCTCGGCCGCCTCGGCGTCGCCCTTGGTCAGGTCGGCGAGCTCGCCCCACGCGGCGAGCTTCTCGTAGAGCGCGTGGAGCCGCTTGCGCACGTCGGCCGAGCGCGCGTCGTGCGTGAGCGCGGCCTCGAGGACGCGCCGCACCTCGGCGTCTTGCTTGAGCGTGCCGTAGAGGTCGGCCAGGCGGAGCGCGAGCTGCACCGCGTCGTCGCCGGCGGACTCGGCGAGGACGACCTCGAGCTGCTTCGCCGCCGCGGCCTTGTCGCCGCGGTGCTCGAAGAGGCGCGCGAGCGCGAGCAGCGCTCCCTTGTGCTTCGGATCGCGCTCGACGACGCCCTGGAACGTCTCGATGGCCTTCTCGGGGTCGTTGAGGCGCGCCTCGAAGACCTCGCCGAGGCGCACGCGGAACGCGAGCTCCTTCTGCGTCTCCTTCTTCTCGGACGCGAGCTCGATCTGCTCCTTGAGGAGGTCGGCCAGATCTTGATCACGGCCGCTCTTCTCGAGCAGCGTCGAGAGCAGGAGCGTCGCGCGCTCGTTGCCGGCGTCCTCGTCGAGCACGGCGCGGAGGTGCTCCGTCGCCTCGGTCGTGGCCTCGAGCTTGTCGATGCAGAGCGCGGCGCTCTCGAGCCGCAGCGCGACGCGCGCGGCCGGCGTCTCGGCGAGGTCGATGAGGCGGCCGAGCAGCGCGAGGAGGTCCTTGTGCTTGTCGCCCTTCTCGTAGAGCTCGCGCAGCGCGGTCGCCGCCTTCGCGTCGGCCGGATCGTCCTCGAAGATCTGCGCGTAGAGGTCGATGGCGCGCGCGTCGTCGGCGAGCTTCTCCCGCGCGACGCCGGCGGCCGCGTGGCGGAGCTCCTTGATCTTGTCGGCCTCGGCGGCGAGCTCGGCCTGGCGGACGAGGAGCTCGAACACCTGCTTCCAGTCGCCCGCTGCCTCGCGCACCTTCGTGAGCTCGGCGAGCGCCCACGCGTCGGCCTCGTCCGACGCGATCATCTCGCGGAGGATCGCCTCGGCGAGGTCGCGATCGCCGAGCGTGTCGGCGAGGCCCTTCGCCTCGCGCCGGAGCTCGGCGGCGTGGCCCTGCATGCCGTCGAGCGCGGCGAGCCGGCGCAGCGTGCCGACGAGATCGCGCTCACGACCGGGCGCGCGCTGCAGCGCCTCGACCTCGCGCAGGATGAACTCGCTCGTCGCGTCGTGCTCGAGCGCGCGACCGTAGGCCCGCTCGGCGGAGGCGACGTCGTGCGCCTTGTCTTTGTACCAGGTGGCGATGCGCACCCAGAGGTCGCGCGCGGTGTCGCTCGGGAGCTCGTGCGCCGCGATCGCCTTCTCGAGCGCGCCCGCCGCGCTCTTCCAGCCGTCGGTGAGGGGCGCGAGGCGCTCGATCTCGGCGAGGACGTCGAGGTCCGTCGGGTCGTCGGCGAAGCCGCGCTCGAGGGCGGCCTGCGCGGCCGCGGGGTCCTTCGCCTGCTCCTCGAGGACGCGCGCGAGCTCGAGGCGCATCTTCACGCGCTCGGCCGGCGTGCCGGCGTGCTGGATGCGCTTCTCGAAGAGCCCGGCGAGCGCCGCGTGATCGCCGCGCGCCTTGTACACGCCCTCGAGCGCCTCGGCCGCCTCTTCGAAGAGCGCGGGATCGGCGGTGAGGCCCTCGAGCGACGCGCGCGAGGCGGCGTGCTCGGGCGAGCGCTCGAGCGCGAGCCGCAGCGTGGCGAGGCCTTGCTGCTTCTCGCCGAACGCCTCGAGCTGGATGACGGCGAGGCGGTGGTAGAGGTCGGCCTGGTCGGCCTCGGTCGCGAGCGGGACGCGCCGCTCGAGGATGTCGGCGAGCGCCCTCTTGTCGTCGAGGCGGAGGTAGAGCCGATCGAGCGCGACGAGGAGATCGAGCTCGTCGCCCGCGTGCTCGACTGCCTTCGCGTACGCCTCGACGGCGCGCTTCGGATCGTCGAGCTTGGCCTCGGCGACCTTGCCGAGGCGCACGAAGAGATCCTTCGCGACCACGGCGTCGTAGAGACCACCCGCGCGCGCGGCGAGCGCGTCGGCGTACCGGGCCCAGCCGTCGGACTTCGCGGCCTGCGCCTCGATCTCGGCGTGGAGCTCGGCGTCGTCGGCCGCGTCCTCGAGGGCGCGGAGCAGCGCCGTGAGCGCCTCGCTGGGGCGCTGGCGCTCCTCGGACTCGACGAGCGCGATCGCCCGCAGCGTGCGCGCGCGGTCGGTCGGCTCGGTCTGCGCCTTGAGGCGGAGCTCGAGCACGGCGACGAGATCCTTCCACCGGCTCGCGCCGCGGAGCACGGGCTCGAGCACCTCGGCCGCCTCGAGGCGGAGCTCCTCGCGCGCCTCGGCGATGCGGCGCACGGCCTCGATCGCGCGCGGGTGCGTCGGCTCGTCCTCGAGCACGAGGCGGTACTGCTCGAGCGACTCGCTCGGCGCCTCGAGCTCGGCGCCGTAGAGGTCGCCCATCGCCGTGCGGAGCGCGACGCGGTCCTCCTTGGCGGCGGCGGCGGCCGTCTGGAGCTTGAGGTTCTCGAGCAGCTCGTCCCACATCTTCTCGGCGCGGTAGAGCCGCTCGAGCGCCCGCAGCACGGCGCCGTCGGTCGGGCGCGCCTCGAGGGCGGCGCCGAGCGAGTTGATCGCCTCGCGCCGGTCGTCGAGCTTCTGCTCGTACGCGGCGGCGGCGCGCATGTTGAGGTCGTAGCGCAGGTCCGCCTCCTCGGGCTCGGTGAGCTCGACGCGGCGCGCGTACAGCTCGACGAGCCGCTTCGCGTTGCCCTCCTCGGGCTCGTAGAGCGCGATGAGTGCGTCGACCGTGCGCGGGCTCTCGGGGTCGAGCTCGAGCGCGCGCTCGTAGGCGGCGATCGCGCCCTTCTCGTCCTCGAGCATGTCGTACTTCGTCTCGGCGACGCGGCGCCAGATGGCGGCGTTCTCGTCGTCGGCCACGAGCGCGCTCTTGCGCGTGAGCACGTCGATCAGCGTGTACCAGTCGCTGAGCAGGACGCTCAGCGTGTCCATCGCGTCGAGCGGCTCGGCGTCGTTCGCGTCGAGCTGCGAGAGGCGCCCGTACGCGCCGAGCGCGCGCCGCGGATCGTCGACCTTCTCGTCGTACGTCTTCGCGAGCAAGCCGAGGAGCTCGCGCTTCGCGACGTCGTCGGTCGTGTTGGCGATGCCCTGCTCGTAGCTCTCGGCGAGGGCGTCGTACGCGCCGAGCGCGCCGGCGATGCGCTCGAGCTCGCCGCGGGTCTCGCCGTCCTCGGGGTCGAGCTCGAACGCCATGCGCGTCGCCTGGAACGCGCGCCGCTGATCGGCGCCGCGCGTCTCCCAGAGGCGCGCCGTCTCGCGCAGCACGGTGACCTTCTCGTGCGCGTCCTCGGCGAGGCCGAAGCGCTCCTCGTTGAGGCGGATGAGCAGGCGCCAGTCGTCGCTGCGCTCGTAGAGGGGCCGCAGGATCTCGACCACGCGCGCCTTGTGGCCGTCGTCGCGCGTGAGCGCCTCGAGCGACTGGATCGCCTCCTGGTGCCACGGCACCTCGGAGACGATCGCCTCGAGCTGATCGATGGCGCCGGGCGTGTCGCCGAGCTTCTCGCGGAGGAGCTTCGAGAGCGCGATGCGGAACGGCGCTGCGGACTCGCCGTTCGCGGCCGACTCGGCGCGGCGCAGGTACAGGTCGGCGAGGTCCTTGTCGCGGCCGAGCTCGGCGTAGAGCTCCGTGAGCGCGTCGAGCGCCTTCGCGTCGTCGTCTCGCACGTCGAGCGCGGCGATGTACGTCTCGATGGCCTGCTCGGGCTTGCCGAGCTCGGTCCGCTCGAGCGCGGCGATCGTGTGCAGCGCGTCGAGGCGATCGTCGTCGCCGCGGTAGTCGAGCGCGGTCCGGTAGAGCTCGACGCGATCGGCGTGCCGCTTGTCGCGCTGGAGCAGGCCGTCGATCGCGGCGAAGAGCTCGCGCGACTCCGGGTCGAACGCGTGCGCGCGGCGGTACCACCTGAGCGCCTCGGGGACGTCGCCGAGGGTCGCGTAGATCTCGCCCGTGCGCCGCGCGAGCTTCGCGCTCGCCGCGTCGTCGTTCTCGATCGCCGCGAGCTCGCCCGCGTAGATCGCCGCGAGGCGCTTCTCGGCGCTGGCGACCTTCGCCAGGCGCTCGAGCTCGCTCCACACCTTCTCGTCGGCGAGGTCCTCGTGGAGGAGCTTCGCGACGGTCTCGAGCGCGGCGCCGTAGTCCTCGAGCTGCTCCTCGTGGAGCGTGGCGAGGCGCGTGAGGAGCTCGCGGCGCTCTGCCGGGTCCTGGCTCGCGGCGAGGCGCGCGTCGAGGGCCAGCTTGACCTTGCCCCAGTCCGCGCGCCGCAGGTACACGGGCTCGAGCATCTCGCCCGCCCGCGCGCGGTGATCGGGCTCCTCGCTCGACGCGAGCAGCCGCTCGAGCTCGGCGACCGCGCCTGCGTGCGAGCCGTCGATCGCGAGCGCCTCACCGAGCTCGTCGAACGCGCGGGCGACGTCGCCCGTGTGCTCGCGCGAGATCGTGGCGATCGCGACGCGGAGGTCGGCCGCGACGCCGACGCCGCCGTCGAGCTGCCGCTCGAACAGCGCGACGAGATCGACCCAGCGACCCGCCGCGCGGTAGAGGCCGTCGAGCGCCTCGATCGCCTTCGCGTCGACCGACACGTCGAGGAGCGCCTCGTACGTGGCGATCGCGCCCTCCTTGTCGGCGAGGGGGCCGCTCTGGAGGGCGGCCTGGCGGAAGAGCAGCTGCTTCTTCTCGGCGTCGCCCTCGGCGTGCTCGACGCGGAGCTTCAGGATCTCGAGCAGGTTCGGCGAGTCGTCGTTCTGCTCGTAGAGCTCCTGCAAGGCGACCATGGCGCGGCGGTCGTCGCCGCGGGCCTCGAGCGCCTTCTTGTACTCGGCGATCGCGAGCTCCTTGTCGCCGAGCTTCGTGCGGCCGAGCTCGCCGATGCGGAGGCGCAGGCGCTGCTGCACGTCCTCGTCGAGCACGTCGGACACGACCTTGCCGTAGAGGCGCGCGGCGGCGGCCCAGTCGCCGGTCGCCTCGGCGAGGCGCTCCACGCGATCGATCCACTCGGCGACGTCGCTCTCGCCGGCCGCCGCCTCGAGGCCGCGGAGGGCGTAGCCGAACGCGCGCTTCGGATCGCCGAGCGGGCCCTCGGCCGTCTTGCGCGCCGTCTCGAGCGTCGCGAGGCGCGACGTCGGATCGTCGCTCGTCTCGACCTCGATCTCGAGCACGCGGAGGAGGTGCTCGGCGTCGCCGTCGGCCTCGTAGAGCGGGCGCAGGATCTCGGCCGCCTCGCGCCTCGCGTCGGGCACGGCGAGCATGGCCTCGAGCGCCTCGCGGCACGCCGCGCTCGACGGGTCGAGCATGAGCGCCTGGCGGTACGCGTCGAGCGCGCCCGGCAGGTCGTCGCGGTGGAGTCGGCGCACGTCGCCGAGCCGCGCGAAGAGCGCGAGCCGATCGGCCGTCTCGTCGGCGAGCGAGAGATCGACGTCGAGCGTCTCGGCGAGGTCGCCCCAGCGCTCGTCCTTCTCGTAGAGCGACTCGAGCGCGGCGAGCGTCGGCCGCTCGGGGCCGAACTCGTCGAGCACGGCGCGCCACGCGACGATCGCCTCGCCCACGTCGTGGATCTTGTCGGCGAGCGTCTCGGCCGCCTTCGTCATCGTGCGGCGCCGCTCGTCTGCGTCGGCCGTGGCCTGCTCGCGCGCGCGCAGCGTCGCCACGAGGTCACGCCAGAGCTCCGTGCGCTCGAAGAGCCGCTCGAGGGCGGCGAGGGCGACCGCGTCGCCGCCGTCGTCGGTCAGGCGCGCGCGCCACGTCGTGATCGCCTTCTCGGGGTCGGCGAGGACGGTCTCGTAGAGCGTGCCCATGCGCTCGTAGAGCTCACGACGCACCTCGGGCTTGTCCTCGAGGCGGACCTCGATCGCGAGCGCCTCGGCGAGCTTGTCGTGCTGATCCTTCGCCGCGTAGATGCGCCCGAGCGCCTGCGCCGCAGGGATGACGAGCGTCGGGTCCTGCGCGTCGAGCTGGATGGCGCGGCGGTAGACCTTCTCGGCGCGATCGCGATCGTCGAGGAGCTCCTCGCAGATGTGCGCGACGACCATCAGGATCTCGCCCTGCGTCGCCGGCGTCGTCGCCGCCTCGGCGGCGCTGGTGAGCACCTCGGCGACCTTCTCGTGGTTCGCGAGGCGGCGGCCGATGTCGGTGAAGCGCTCGCGCGTCGGCGTGTCTTCGGGCTCGAGCGGGACGAGCTCGGCGAGGGCCGAGAACGCGCGCGCGTCGTCCTTGAGGCGCTCGTCGAGGAGCACGCTCGTGCGGCGGAGCAGGCTCCTGCGCTCGGCCTCGTCGGTCGCGCCCTCGCGGCGGATCTCGAGCACGCGCACGAGCTGGCGCACCTCGTCGCGGGCCTCGTACACGTGCTCGAGCACGCGCGCGGCGCGGAGGCGCAGGTCGCCCACCTCGAGCAGGCGCTCGACGAGCTGGCGCGCCTCGGCGTCGGACTCGCGGATGCGCAGCACGTCCTCGAGGTGGCCGAGCGCCCTCTCGGGGACGAGCAGTCGATCGATGTAGATGCGGCCGAGCGCGAGCTTGATGTCGATGACGTCCTGGCCCTCGGCCGTCTCGAGGCGCTGCTCGAGCAGCGTGGCCAGGTCCTTCCACCGCTCCTCGCGCTCGTAGAGCTTCTCGAGCGCGTCGAGGGCCGCCACGTACTGCGGATCGAGCGCGAGGATGCGCTCGTAGTAGCCGATGGCCTTCGCCGGATCGCCGATGATCTCTTCGGCGATCAGCGCGACCTCGTTCAGGAGCTCGATGCGATCGCGCTCGTCGGCCGTGCTCTTCGCGGCGCGATCGTAGAGGTCCTCGAGCTCGCCCCAGCGCTCGGCGGCGGTGAGGATCTGCTTGAGGCGCGCGAAGGCCCGGTGGTTATTGGGGTCGACGGCGAGGACGCGCTCGAGGTACGGCATCGCGCCCTCGGGATCGCCG
>DASYCF010000505.1:0-2623 GCA_036500365.1 Byssovorax sp. | reverse complement strand
GTCGGCGCGGGCACGAGCGCGCGCGCGCGGCGAAAGAGATCGAGCGCGCGCGGGTAGTCGCGGGCGTCGAACGCGCGCTGCCCCTCGTCGGCGAGGGAGCGCGCCGTGGCCTTGTCCTCCGCCGTCTGCGCGCGCGCCGCCCCCGCGAGCGAGAGCGCGACGGCGAGCGCCGCGCCCGCCCGAATCGAGCCAAGCTTCACTCAAAAGCCCCAGTCGGGTTGGCCGTGCTTCGACGCGCGCGGCTTCTTGCCGTGCGCGCTCGTCGCTGCTGCGGCGGGCGGCGCGACGACGGCGGTCGACGGCTCCGCTGTCGCCGCGGCGGCTGGCTCGGCGACGTCAGGCGCCGGGGCCGGAGCCGCCGTGGCCGAGCCGCTCGCAGCGGCGCTCGGGGAGCTGGTCGCGGGCGGCGCGGCGTCGGGTGCGGAGCTCGGCGAGAGCCCCGCCGCCGTCGGCGCAGCGGGGGTCGGGTGCGCGCCGCCGACGACGAGCGCGCGCACGAGCACGACGCTCGCGGCGATGAGCACAGCGGGCACCGCGCCGAGGACGAACAAGACTGCGGGGCTCGTGCGGCGCGGCGCGTCCGTCGGCGTCGCGGCCGCCACGTCCACCCCGTCGAGCGCGGACGCGAGCGCGTCGGCGAGCGCGCGCGCCGTCTGAAAGCGCCCGTTCGGATCGCGGCACGAGGCCCTCGCCCAGAACGAGTCGAACGCGCGCGGCACGCCGGGCGCGGCCGCGCTCGGCACCGGGAGCGGCTTGAAGAGGATGCGCCCGAACACGTCGCCGACCGTCTTGCCTTCGAACGGCGACGCGCCGACGACGCACTCGTACGCGACCACGCCGAGCGCCCAGAGGTCGCTCCGCGCGTCGATCGGCTGCGTCGCCTCGACCTGCTCCGGGCTCATGTACGCGGGCGTCCCGACGATCTTGTCCTCGCGCGTGATGGGCCCCGGCGCGACCTCGAAGAGCGACGTCTTCGCGATGCCGAAGTCGAGGATCTTCGCGATGAAGCGGTCGCCGTCCGGCACGAGGAACAGGTTCGTCGGCTTGATGTCGCGGTGCACGATGCCGAGCTCGTGCGCCTTGTCGATCGCGCGCGACAGCTGATCGAAGAGGCTCGCCACGTCGCGCGCGGGGAGGCGTCGCGCGCGCGCGAGCCGCTCGCCGAGGCTCTCGCCGTCGAGGTACTCCATCGCGATGAACGGGCAGCCCTCCCACACGCCGTGGTCGAGCGTCTGCACGACGTGCGGGTGGCGGAGGCGCGCCATGCTCTTCGCCTCGAGCTCGAAGCGCTGCACGATCTCGGGGTCGGCGCCGGAGCCCGAGAAGAACTTCAGCGCGCACGGGATCTCGAGCGTCAAATGGTGCGCGAGCCACACCGTGCCGACGCCGCCGCGGCCGAGCTCGCGCACGAGCCGGAAGCGCTCCGCGACCACCGCGCCCGGGGCGAGGCGCGACGGCGCCTGCGTCCACGAGCGCGCTTCGACGGACATGACCGGAAATCAGACACGCCGAGGCGAAGCGGGTCAAGCGGCGCACCCGCCTCGCCCGCGCCGGCTGCGGGCGCCCCCGCATGCTACAAGCGGCATACACCCGATGAACCCGCCCTTCGCAGCCGCTCCGCGCACCGAGGCGCGCGACCACGACGCCCACGCGGACGAGGCGCCGCGCCCGGCGCCGAACGGCCACGCGCGCGCGCAATCGACGCCGCCGCCGCTCGACTCCGAGCTGCCGATGCTGGTCGAGGGCCTGCTCGAGAGCTACCGCGGCGATCGACGCGGCCACCACATCAACCGGCGGTTCCTGCCGTCTCGCGACGAGATCATCGACTGTTGCCAGATCCTGCTCCAGCTCTTCTATCCCGGGTATTTCGGGCGACAAGATCTCACGGACGAGAACGTCGGCTACCACGTCGGCGGCCTGCTCTCGACGCTGCGCGAGAAGATGGCGCGACAGATCGAGATGTCGCTCTGCTGCCGCTCCGAGTGCGAGCAGCAGGCGGCCGCGCCATGCGCCAACATGGCGCGGAAGCTCGCGGTCGAGTTCCTGCGGCGGCTCGCCGGCATCCGGCAGAAGCTGCTCGACGACGTGCAGGCCGCGTTCGACGGCGACCCCGCGGCCGCGAACCTCGACGAGGTGATCCTCGCGTACCCGGGCCTGCTGGCCATCACGGTGTACCGCGTCGCGCACGAGCTCCACGGGCTCGGCGTGCCGCTCATGCCGCGCATCATGACCGAGTGGGCGCACGCGCAGACGGGCGCCGACATCCACCCCGGCGCCGACATCGGGCCGAGCTTCTTCGTCGACCACGCGACCGGCGTCGTCGTCGGCGAGACGAGCCGCATCGGCGCCAACGTGAAGCTCTACCAGGGCGTGACGCTCGGCGCGCTCAGCGTCCCGAAGGACGGCCGCGGCCGCGCCATCCGCGGCACGAAGCGCCACCCCACGGTCGAGGACGGGGTGACGATCTACGCGAACGCGACCGTGCTCGGCGGCACCACCGTGCTCGGCGAGGAGAGCGTCATCGGCGGCTCCGTGTTCGTGACGAAGAGCGTCCCCGCCGGCTCGCGCGTCGCCGTGAAGCCGCCCGAGCTCCGCGTCGCCCTGCCGAAGGACGCGCGCGTCC
>DASYCF010000504.1:0-2972 GCA_036500365.1 Byssovorax sp. | reverse complement strand
CTGCGCCGACGGCCTCGTGTGCGCGATGGACGCCGACTGCGCGAGCATGATCTGCGCGAGCCTCATCTGCGTCGACGAGAGCGGCGCGTGCATGGACGGCGCGCGAGACGGCAACGAGACCGACGTCGACTGCGGCGGCGGCCTCTGCGCGCCGTGCGGCCCCGGCAGCGCGTGCAACGTCGCCGGCGACTGCATGAGCGGCCTCTGCACCAACGACGTCTGCATGTAGCGCGGTCGAAGCGCACGCCGCGCTTGGGTCCGCGCGCGAGCGGGACTACGCCGACCCGGTGACCGACGCGCGCGACGCGATGCTCGTGGAGCGCTTCGGCATCGGGGCGTTCCGGCCCTGGCAGCGCGAGGCGGTCGACGCGATCCTCGACCAGCCGCAGCCGCGCGTGCTCCTCGTCGCGCCGACGGGCGGCGGGAAATCGCTCTGCTACCAGTTCCCGGCCGTGGCCCTCGGCGGGACGACGCTGGTGCTTTCGCCGCTCATCTCGCTCATGCAAGACCAGGTGCGCGCGCTCGAGGCGCGCGGCGTCCGGGCGACGTTCGTCGCGTCCGCCGTCCCGCGCGAAGAGAACGCGCGGCGCGTCGCCGGCCTTCGAAAGGGCGAGTACCAGATCGTCTACGCCGCGCCCGAGCGGCTCGTGTCGGACGCGTTCGTCTCCGCGCTCGTCGCGGCGAAGCTCGCGCTCGTCGCCGTCGACGAGGCGCACTGCATCGTGCAGTGGGGGCACGACTTCCGGCCCGACTACCTGCGCATCGGCGAGCTCCTGCGGCGGCTCGAGCCGGCGCGCGTGCTCGCGTGCACGGCGACGGCGACGGCCGCCGTGCGCGCCGAGATCATGAACCAGCTCGGCTTCCCGCCCGCCGAGACGACCGTCATCCTGCGCGGCTTCGCGCGGCCGAACCTGCACCTCGCGGTCGAGGCGGTGTCGGGCCCGCGCGAGGGCCTGTCGCGCACGACGGGCGCGCTGCTCGCCGAGCTCGGCAGCGCGAAGAAGCCCGCTGGCGGCGCCATCGTCTACGCGGCGACGCGCAAGCGGGCCGAGGAGATCGCCGACGGCCTGCGCGACGCGCGGTTCGACGCGCGCGCGTACCACGCGGGCATGGACGCCGACGACCGGACCAAGATCGCCGACGCGTTCGCCGCGCGCACGCTCCACGTCGTGGTCGCGACGAACGCGTTCGGCATGGGCATCGACAGGCCCGACGTGCGCGTCGTCGTGCACGCGCAGCCGCCGTCGTCGATCGAGGCGTACTACCAGGAGGTCGGGCGCGCGGGCCGCGACGGCGCGCTCGCCCGCGGGCTGCTCCTCCACGCGCCGACCGACATCGCCGTGCGGCGGCGCCTCTGCCTCGGCGACGGCAGCGACAAGGAGACGGCCGAGGGCGCGCGCTCGTGGGCGCTCTTCCGCGAGCTGCTGCGCTACGTCGACGCGTCGACGTGCCGCCACGATTTCATCCTGCGCTACTTCGGCGACGAGGCCGAGGCGATCGGCGGCTGCGGCCACTGCGACGTGTGCCTGAGCGAGGGCGCCACGCCGGACGGCGAGGAGCGCACGAAGGCCGACCTCGACGTCGTGCGGCGCGCGCTCGCCGGCGTCGCGCGGGCGCAGGCGCGGGTCGGCATGCAAGCCGTCGCGGCGATGCTGGTCGGCGAGTCGACCGAGCGCGTCACCAAATCCGGCCTCGACCGGCTCTCGACCTTCGGCGTGCTGAAGGGCCGCTCGAGCGACGACGTGATGACGGTGCTGCGCGTGTTGCTCGCGAATGGCTGGACCGACCTCACGCCCGGCGACTACCCGATGCCCGTCGTCACGAAGGCCGGTTGGGCCGTGATGAAGGGCGACGTCGCGCCGAGGGTGCGCCTCCCCGAGGCCGAGGGCGCGCGGCCGACGCGGCGCGCCATCCGGCCGAAGCCGCGCAAGTCCGCGAAGGGCGACGGCGCGGGCCTCGACGAGCGCGCGGCCGAGGCGATGAGCGCCGACGTCGACACCGACCTCCTCGCCGCCCTCCGGGCCGAGCGGCTCCGGCTCGCGAAGGAGGCGAGCGTCCCCGCGTACGTCGTCGCGCCGAACCGAACGCTCGACGAGATGGCCACGCTGCGCCCGCGTTCGACGGACGACCTCGCGATGGTCCACGGCATGGGCCCGACCCGCATCGCCGCCTACGGCGACGCGCTGCTCGCCATCGTGCGCGGCTCGGCTCGGTGAAGCGAACGTCGTGGGCCGGCTACGGCTGCTCCCGAAGCCTCCTCTGGACGAACCCCACGCCGAGAGCCGAGCGCGCCCGATCGACCTCGCGGCGCTGGATCGTGCGACCATGTAGAGATGTATCAGGCGACGGCGAGCGTGCGAGTCACGGATCCGTTCGGTGACGACGCTGACGACGACGACGCGAGCGAGGTCACGCTCGCAGGGGGCATGCTCGCGTTGAGCCCGCGGGTCGTCGCCGACGCGATGCTCGCCGCCGCGCTGCGATCGGAGGCCGACCTCGTCGCGCTCGAGCCGCAGCGACACACATGCTCGCTCGTCGTGAAGCGAGGCAGCGGATCGCTCGGCGCGTTCGCGCTCTCGCCCGAGGTCGGCATGGCGGCGGCGCTGCGCGTGCTCGCCGCCGCGTCGATCGATCCGGTCGCGCTCCCGACGGGGGCGACTTCGAGTGAGGCCGTGAACCGCGTGCGGGTGCGCGTCGGCGGGGTCTCGGGCGAGCTGCTCGTCTGTGCGCGGGCGCGCGCCGAGGGGCTCGCCGTCGAGGTGCGCCCGCTCACCATCGCCGGCCGCGCGCCGCCGCGCAGCGCGCGCCCACAGCTCCGCCGCTGCCCCGCGTGCGGCGCCTACCAGGCGTACAGCAGCGAGCGCTGCGACGCCGACGGCGCCGAGTTCGTCGACGTCTACGACCGCGCGGAGCCCGGCGGCTCGATCGGCGTCTACAAGCTCGAGGGCCGGCTCGGCGAGGGCGGCATGGGC
>DASYCF010000503.1:0-11419 GCA_036500365.1 Byssovorax sp. | reverse complement strand
CAATGAAAAGGCGCTGTCTCGCGGCGTCCAAGGGCTCTGCATCCGCCTCGCGAAGTCTCTCAACAAGGTCTTCCACCGTCGCGGCCGCGTGTTCGCTGATCGCTATCACGGTGTCCCGCTGCGCTCGCCGCGGCAGACGCGCAACGCGCTCGCGTACGTGCTCCTGAACGCGCGTCACCACGCGGCTGCTCGAGGCGAGCCGCTGTCCCGCGCGCTCGACGCATGCTCCTCGAGCCCGTGCTTCGAGGGCTGGACGAGCCCGCGCCCACCGACACGAGGCCTGTGGAGCGACACAGTCAGCCCGGCGTCGACATGGCGCCTCCAGACAGGCTGGCGCCGGCACGGCCTCGTCGACCCATTCGCGGTCCCTTGAGCTCCTCACGCCCACCGACGCTCGTCACGCGCGCACCGGCGCCCGTCCCGCTGGCCCATCCAAGCGCTCACCTCCGTGTCTTTCCGCGCTCCTGGCGGCGCCGGCGGCCACCACGCATCCAGAGGGCAACAGCGGGCCGGGCGCACGCCCGGCAGCGTCTGCTGTCCGTCGGCGTCGTGGCCGAGACGGTCAGCGACCGTCGATGGCGGTTCCTGCGGCGTAACCGCGTCAGTCGACGGCGTGTAAAGGACGCGGTGCTCGACGGCGCGCGAGCTCTGGTCGCTACCGATGAAGACGGAGAGGAGCCCGCTCGGCGGGAGCGCCGCTCCGACATACGACGCCGTGTCCGCTAGCGTAATCTGCAGGATGAATCGCATGCCGTCTGGCCAAGCGGCGTGCCGCGGAAGGTCGGGCGATCCGCCGAACCGCGACGCACCTGGCTGGGTGTCCGCCTGTCGGGGCTGCGCGGTTCGCGGCGTGCAACGTCGCTCGGCTACGTGAGTGATGAGCGCGTGCAGCTCCGTCAGCCCGTGCTCGTCGATTGCACGATCGAGCGCGGCGCGCGCTTCGTCGTCGAGCGGCGCCAGAGGCCGATGGAGCTCCGGCGCCAGGAGGTAAAGGCGCCCGTCATTATTTTGGAGCTCACCGCCCCGCGGCGTACAGCGCGTAGATCACCGCGTAGCCGAGCCCCAGCGTGCCGACGAAGAGGGCCCACACGAGCGCGTCGAGCTTCTTCAGCCCGGCCTGGCTCTGCACGACGCCCCAGCCCATCGCGAAGCCGGAGACGCCGTTCGCGAGGTGGTACGCGATGCCGAGGACGCCGAGCACGTAGACCGCGAGCGTCGGCCCGTGGAAATGCATCTCGTGGGAGATGTCGGCGAAGGTCTCGGCGTGGCCCGTGGTCAAGCGCGGCTTGAGCATCGCGAGCCAGAGGTGCGCGCCGAGGAAGAGCACGAGGCCGATCGCGCTCACCCGCTGGAGCACGTAGCGCAGGTTCGCGAAGCCCTTGTAGCGATCGTTGTTCGGGCGCGCGCGCAGCATGCGGCCGAGGCCCCACACGGTGTGCACCGCGAGCGGGCCGAGCACGACGAGCATGACGAGCGCGTGCGCGACGGGGCTCGCGTAGGTGGCGACGTCGGCCTGCCAGCGCGCGGCGCCGTCGAACGCGGAGAGGTTGTTCCAGAGGTGCAGCAGCGTCCACACGCCGAGCGGCGCGACGGCGAGCGCGGACCCGAGGCGAGCCCGGATGAAGGCGCCGCGCGCGTCGCCCGCGTGCGTGTCTGCCACGACGGCTTCGGACATGGCGCACCCATAGGAAGAAAGCGGCCGCCTGACAAGTGGACGCGGGCGCCCCCGCGCGCCAGCATGCGCGCCCCGTGGCGAAAGAGAAGGCGAAGCCTGGCGAGACGCTCATCGTCAAGAACCGGCGCGCGAGCTTCGACTACGAGCTCGGCGACAAGTTCGAGGCGGGCATCGTCCTGGTCGGCAGCGAGGTGAAGATGCTCCGCGACGGGACGGCGGACCTCACCGACTGCTGGTGCTCGATCCACCAGGGCGAGGCGTGGCTCCAGGGCGTGAACATCCAGTCGCTCCCCGGCATGGCCTTCGCGCACGAGGCGAAGCGCGCGCGCAAGCTCCTGCTCCACAAGTCGGAGATCGACGCGATCCGCCGCGCCGTCGAGCGCGAGGGCATGACGGTCGCCGCGACGAAGATGTACTTCAAAGACGGCAAGGTGAAGGTCGAGATCGCGCTCGCCCGCGGCAAGAAGGTGCACGACAAACGCAACTCGATGCGCGAGCGCGACGCCGAGAAGGAGGCGCGCGCCGCGATGAGCCGCGTGCGCACGGCGCGATGACCGAGCGGATCGCGTGGTCGAAGGGTGGCGACGCGGCGCTCGCGTCGATCGACGGCGACCTCGTGCGCGTGGTGTCGACGACGCCGGCCGCCCCCGGGACGCCGCTCGAGGGCGCGCTCCCCGACGCCGCGCGCGTGCGCGTGAAGGTCGCGCGGTGCAAGCGCACGGCGGACGGCGCGTTCGTCATCGAGGGCCGCCTCGTCGACGCGTCGCGCGAGCTCCGCGCCCGCCTCGCAGCGCTCGCCGCGCAGTCGTCGTAGCGGCAGCGCGGCTACGAGAGCGTGAGCTGGAACAGGACCGCGACCTCGTCCTTGAGTTGGAAGGCGCCGAGCGGACCCTTGATGTCGCGCGCGCCGAGCGCTCGCAGCGAGAGCACGCAGCGGCCGGACACGTCGAGGCCGCCGCCGTCGCGCTCGCGCACGGTGAGCGGCGTCGACGCGCGCGCGGCCTTCGCACCCACCGTGACGGTGACGTCGGCCCGCCCGCGCGACGCGCCGGACGCGGTGACGATGATCTCCGCGGCGCCGAGGAACGCGTCGTCGCGCATGCGGTGCAGGATCTCGGCCTGGTCGTTCGGCGAGAGCGCGCCTTGCTCGACTCGGTCGCCGCGCACGACGCCGGAGACACGCAGACTGTCGACGGGGATGACCAGGCGCGCCGTCCACGCGCCGCCTTCGTCGTTCACCTCGCCGTCGAAGCGGCCCGCCGAGATCTCGAGATCGTGCGCGAGCCGCGCGAGGAGCCCGACCGCGCGCGTGCGGACGGCGATGGAGGAAGCGGACGAGTCGAGCCCACGCTGCACGCGCCGCACTGTACTCCATGCGGCCGTCTCGTTTCGAGGTCGTCGCCCGCCGTCACCCGCGGTCACCCACTCCGCCTCGCGCGAAAATGCCGCCCCGCTGGACTAGTCGCGCGCGCGGAGGGCGGCCAGGGCGGCGAGGGCGAGGGTCATGGCGACGAGCGCGGCGGCGCTCGCGGGCTGGCTCATGCCGAGCGGCGCCTCGCCGCCGAGGAGGTTCTCGGCGCCGCCGCGCGGCAAGAGCGCCCCGAAGACGCCCGTCGACCCGCCCGCGATGAAATCGAGGAGGAGCGGCGCGTACCGACCGCCGCCGCGCTTGCCGAACGTCGCGCCGAAGGCGTACCACGAGACGTACGCGGGCCCCGTGAGCGCGCCGATCCACGCGGCGGTGAGGACATCGCGCGCGAGCGGCGGGTCAGCTGGCCCGTGCGCGAGCAGGGTAGCGACGAGCGCGAGCGCGCCGCACGCGACGGCGATCCCGGCGGCGGCGGCGCCGACGATCCCGAGCGCGACCTCGAGGCGCGCGGCGCCGTAGCGCGCGATCGGCCACGCGGCGTCGTCGAGCCGCCCGCGATCGGTGACCTCGGCGACGGCAGCGAACGCGAGCAGCGGCACGACGAGCCGAAACGTGGCGAAGAGCGACGCGCTGGCGGCGGCGGCCGGGTTCGCCGCGCGCTCCACGAGCGCCCCGACGACGACGAGCGCGACGGCGAGCGCGAGCGCGAGCAGCGAGGATCGTCGGCGGAGGCGCGACAGGCCGGCGGCGAACCCGAGCCGGATCGCGGCGCTGCGCGACGCGGCGGGCGGCGGATCGAGCACGACGCGCAGCGACGGCGGCGTGCGCCCGGGCAGCGTGTCGCGCTTCGCGAGGTCGTCGTCCGCGAGATCGGTCACGGCGCCTCCGCGGCGGGCGTCGCCGGGGCATCGGCCGGCGGTGGCGGCGCGTCGCGCGGGGGCGGCGCGGGCGGCGGAGCCTCCACGGTCGTGGGCGGGCGCGGCGCAGGCGAGCGAGCCCGGAGAAAGCGCGCGCGGAGCATC
This sequence comes from Byssovorax sp., assembly GCA_036500365.1. Classification (GTDB taxonomy): domain Bacteria; phylum Myxococcota_A; class Polyangia; order Polyangiales; family Polyangiaceae; genus DASYCF01. Next base: position 7,353 of record DASYCF010000503.1, on the reverse strand, counting down.
GCGTCGGCGGCCGCACGCACGGACGCCAGCGACGGCGACGTCGGCGCGAACCCCTCGAGATCGACGCCCGACGCGAGCGCCGCGTCGACGAGGGCGCGCGCCCCCGAGGCGCCGTCGCGCGCGCGCACGCGGACCGTCAGCGCGCCGTCGCCCGCGTCGTCCCACGCCACGCCGAGCACGCCGTCTGCGCCCGCGAGCGCGCTCCGAAACGCCTGCGCGACGTCCGCGCCGGCGTCGCCCGCGGTCACCCACGCGACGATTTCGGCGAGCGCGCCGCGGTCGCCGAGCGCCGCGCCTGCCGCGACGTCGAACGCGAACGCGCCGCCGCGGAGCACGAACACGCGATCGGCGACCGCCGCCGCGTCGGCCGCAGACGCCGTCGTGATCACGACGCACGCGCCCGCGGCGGCCAGGTCGCGCGCGCGCTGGTTCACGACGTGCGGGTCGGCGAGCGCGACGTCGCTGAAGGGCTCGTGCAGCGACACGAGCACCGGCGCGGGCGTCGACAGCGCGAGCGCGAGCTCGACGGCGCGCGCCTCCGCGAACGACAAGCTCGCGGCGCGCCGCGCGTGCAGCGACGAGAGCCCGAGCGGATCGAGGATCGCGTCGAACGCGCGCGGATCGCTCCGCGCGACGAGGGCGGCGCGCACGGCGTCCGCCACGAGCGCGGCCGGCGGAAGGCGCGGCTCGACGTCGAGCGCGCCGATGCGCGCGCGGCTCACGCCGAGCTTGGTGAGGTCGCGCCCTGCGACGATCACGCGGCCGCGCGTCGGCTTGCGCGCGCCCGAGAGCACGTTGGCGAGGGCGAGCGTCCCGTCCTCCGGCGCGCCGAGCACCGCGTACACGCCGTCGCCGAACACGGCGGACGCGCCGGTGAGCCGCCCGCGCGGCTTGCCTCGCGGGCCCGCGGCGTCGCTCGCGTGCAGCACCTCGAGCGCGACGAGCCCGGTCACGACACGACCGCCCAAGGCGCGCCGAGCACCGCGATCGCGCGCGGCAGGGCGAACGAGCGGAGCGCGTCGAACGCGCCGGGGATCGACCACGACGCGTGGCCGAGCTCGGCGCCGAGCATCCACGGGAGCAGCACGACGGCGCAGAGCACGAGGCGACCGCGCGCGCCGCCGACGCGCGCGCACACGACGGCGAGGGCCCCCAGCGTCCCGCCAGCGACGATCGCGAAGAGCGGCGCGCCCGCGAGCAGCGGCGCGCGAGCGAGCGCGATGCGCGGCGAGCCGGCGAGGCCAACGACCAGCGCCGCCAGGGCGACGAGGGGCACGCCGAGGACGAGCGAGCTCTGCGTGATCGCCGAGAGCACGCGCGCCGACGCGAGCGCCCGCGTCGAGAACCCGCGCGCCGCGGCGAGCGCCTCGATGCCGTCGGCGCGATCCTCGAGGGGACGGCGGCGCGCGATCGACAGCGCGAGCGGCGCGCTCGCGAGCCAGAGGAGCCACTGCGCCGCCCGACCGACGACGCTCGCCACGGGCGCCTCGCCGCCGTCGGTCCCGCGCACGACGAGCGCCGACGTCGCGAAGACGATCGTGACGACGACCGCGAGGATCCACGCCACGCGGGCGCCCGCCGCGCGCTTCAGGCGGCTTCGAACCAGCGCGACGATGCCGCCCATCGCGCGCCGACGCCGCGCGCGCCGCGCCTCCGCCGGGGCGGGCGAGACATCGGCCGGGGCTGCGGCGTCGACGGGGTTGTCTTGCGGCTCGGTCATCGCTCGGGCTTCGGCGGCGCCATCGTGGCACGGAGCGCGGCCCCTGGGTCAAGCAGGAGGCCTGCCGGAGCGCCCAATCGACCTCACCGTCGCTTGTCGCGGCGGGCGCGGTCGCGGTCTCGATCGCGGCGCAGCTCGCTCTCCTTGCGGCTCTTCTTGCCCTCGGCGCGGGACAGGGCGTCGGTCCCCTTGAGCGAGCCGAGCGGCCAGAGGCGGTGCTCGACCCGCGCGAGGCCGGCCGAGACCACCGCGTCGACGACCTCGCTCGCGCTCTTGTAGCAGCCGTTCGACTCGTCGAGCGGGACCTCGCCGTCGAGGTTCACGAGGATGTGATCGCGCCGGTACTGCTCGTTGACCTTCTGCTGATCGAAGACGCGCGAGGCCTCACCGCGCGAGAGGCGCCGGCCGGCGCCGTGGTTCACCGAGTAGCCGCTGCGCTCGGCCCCCGGGAGCGGCCGCAGGATGAAGCTGTGATCGCGGTTCGAGCCCGGGATGAGCACGGGGTGGCCGTCGTTCTCCCACGGCGTGCCGGCGAGCTCGGGGCGGCCGCCCGGCAGCGCGCGCGTCGCGCCCTTGCGATGCACCCACACGTCGCCGAACACGGGGTGCGACTCGGCCTGCACGAGGTTGTGCGAGATCTCGTACACGAGCTCGAGGTCGGCCTTGAAGACCTTGCGGAAGGCCGCGGCGATCTCGTGGAAGATGAGCAGGCGGTTCGCGATCGCGAAGTTCCCGCCCGCGGCGACGGCGTTCAGGTAGTCGCGAAAGTGCGGCGAGCGCGGCGTGAAATAGCCGAGATCGATGTCGCCGACGCCGGACTCGTCCTTCGCCATCGCGAGGTAGTTCGTCGCGAGGCCGTGGCCGAAGCCGCGGCTGCCCGTGTGGACTTGCACGAAGAGCGTGCCCGTCTCCTCGCAGCGCTGGAGCTCGATGAAGTGGTTGCCGCCGCCGAGCGTGCCGAGCTGCGCGAGGCCGCGCTCGGGCGCGCCGGCGCCGCCCCAGGGGATCGACCACGAATCGTCGACCGGGATGCGATCGCGCTCGACGCGCGCGCGAGCGCGACCCGCGACGGCGGAGTCGCCGCGACGGACGGCGACGTGGAGCTCCTCTGCGCCGCCGCGGACGATCTGTTCGAGCTCGCGCCTGCCGATCTCGCGCGTCTTTCCGCCGACGCCCATGGGCACGCGCTTCATCACCTCGCGGTGGAAGGCGAGCTTGCGGTCGGGCGACGCGAGCTCGGCGCCGACGTCGCTCCGCGCGCTCATCATCCCACAGCCGATGTCGAAGCCGACGGGGCCCATCGCGACGGCGCCCTCGTCGTCGCGCGACGTCAAGATGACGCAGCCGACGGGGACGCCGTAGCCGTAGTGGACGTCGGGCGTGAGCGCGACGAGCCTCACGCCTGGGAAGCGCGCGGCGTTCACGATCTGCCGATACAGCGTCGGCTCCGCCTCCGTCAGGAGCCTCGGCGTGAGGAAGAGGCGCACCGGGACGGCGCCGAGGTCTTCGCTCGCGTCGAGCGTGAAGTGACCGTGCTCCGCGTCGAAAATCGCGCGCTGCTTCCATGTTGCTTCGTGAACGAGCTCGGGGCGTGCCATGGCGCGCGAAGGATAGCCGCGCGCGCGCGCCGCGCTACTCGACCACGCCGACGCGGTGCGCGTAGTTGATGATGTCGCCGATCGAGCGCGCGCGGAGCTTGCCCTTGATGTTCGTGACGTGGGTCGAGATGGTGCTGACCGACAGATCGAGCTCGGCGGCGATCTCGGTCACGGTGCGACCTTGAAAGAGGCGCATGAAGATCTGGTGCTCGCGCGCGGAGAGGTTCTCGTGCGGGTGATCGCTCGGCGGCGGCGCGTCGAGGCGGGCCTTCTTGGGCTTGCCGAACGACTCGCCCGCGGCGACGGCGCGGATCGCGCGGATGACCTCGAGCGGCGGGAGCGACTTCGAGAGGTACGCCGTCGCGCCCTCCTCGAGCATGCGCTGCGCGTACTGATCCTCCGGGTACATCGACAGGACGACGATGCGGGGGCAGGGCCGATCGGCGCGGAGCCGCCGCACGACCTCGATGCCGCTGAGGCGCGGGAGCGACAGATCGAGGAGCAGGATGTCCCACGCCGCGCGGCCCTCGGCGTTCACCACCGCGTGCCCGTCGTCGGCCTCACCGACGACGCGCATGTCCGGCTGCCGCTCGATGAGCTGCCGGAGGCCCTGCCGCACGATGGGGTGATCGTCTGCGATGAAGATGCTGATCATGGCGTGGCTCCGTTCGAAGTCCGCTGCGGGAGGTGGCAAGTCACCTCGGTGCCGCCGCCGGGCAGGCCGCGGAGGGCGAGGTCGCCGCCGAGGGCATGGGCGCGCTCGCGCATGCCGAGCACGCCGAAGCCGCCCTTCGATCCTGGCGCGGCGGGGCCGATGCCGTCGTCGCGCACCCTCAGCACGAGCGCGTCGTCCGTCGTGGCCAGGTCGATCGCGACGCGCGTCGCGTGCGCGTGCTTCGTCACGTTGGTGAGCGACTCTTGCAGGATGCGGAACACGGCGGCGCTCCGCTCGGGGTCGAGCGTCGTCGGATCGCCGACGACGGTGAGCTCGCAGCGCACGCCGGCGAGCTCCTCGGTGCGACGCGCGAGCCACTGGGCCGCCTCGCCGAGGCCGAGGTCATGCAGGATCCACGGGCGCAGATCGCCGATGAGCGCGCGCACCGTGCCCATCATCCCGCCGAGCAGGTTCCGCATCTCGACGAGCTTCGCGCGCGCGGTCGCCGGCTCGCCGTCGAGGCACTCCTCGGCGATCTCGAGCGTGAGCCGCTGCGCCATGAGCTCCTGGCCGAGCTGATCGTGGAGCTCGCGCGCGATGCGCCCGCGCTCCTCTTCGCGCGTGGTCTCGAGCCGGGAGAGCAGCTCGCGGAGCTCGCGCGTGCGCTCGGCGACGCGCGCCTCGAGCGACGTGTTCGCCTCCGCGAGCTCGGCGGCTTGCACGAAGTGCGCGCGCAGGGCGAGGAACGTCGCGTGGCCGAACGTGACGCTGATGCCGCAGATCCAGACGAGGAAGCTGATGGCCATGAAGAGGTGCGGCGAGCCGCGGAGCGCCGGGAACGGCACGACGCACCCGAGGACGACGGCGGCGCAGAAGGCGGCGGTCATCACGACGCGCGTCGAGAGCCGCACCGGCAGCGGCACGGTCGCGAAGCCGAGCACGTAGAGCAGGTGAAACTGCACGCCCTCGGGCCCGCGGAGGAGGCCCGCGCCGTAGCCCATCGTCGCGCACACGATCACGAACTCGACGGCGAACCTCGCGACGACCGACGGCCGGAGCGCGGGGACCCACGAGGTCGCGAGGTGGACGGCCGCGATGGCGCAGATGACCGCGCGCCAGATCTGGAACGGCCGGATGTACTCGGGCAGCGCGCGGTAGACGAGGTAGTCGGCAGGCCACCACACGGCGGCGCACACGAGCGTCGAGACCGCGAACGTGGTCGTGAGTCGCGCGAAGCGACCACGGCAGTAGTCGTCGAACGCGGCCTCCTGGGCCGCCGACATCGGCGCGGGACGCCAGCCCGACAGCGCGGCGCGCGCTCGCTCGATCGCGGGGTGCACGGCGCCATCCTAGGGGCGCGCGAGCGGCCGCGCACGCCGCCTCGAACAATTACGAGGCGCGCGAGGAGCTCGAACAATTACGAGCCTCGTGAGGCGCCCCGCTCGAACTAATACGATGGGGGATTCCCGACGGGGTCCGTAAGAGTGGGGCGACTCGCTCGGACGCGTGAAGACGCCGAGCGAGCCAGCGCGCCGGGCGTCGCCTCGGGAGGTCGTCCATCGACGACGATCCTCCGCGGGCGACTGCGCACGTCGACGCTCGGCGCGGACACGACAACCCCAGTCGAGGACACAAGACATGACGCGAATCGTTTGGAGCACTCTCGCAATGCACTGCACCCGCACGACGGCGCTCGCGCTCGTCGGCATCGCCGTCGCCGCGTGCTCGCCGCCGCCCGAGCCGCCGGCGCCGCCCCCGCCTCCTCCGCCCGCGCCGGTCGTCGTGGTCGAGCCGCCCCCGCCGCCGCCCGCGCCGCCGCCCGAGGCGCCGAAGCCCGTGCCGCTCGATCTGCCGGGGCCCATCGTCTTCGCGACGGGCAGCGACCAGCTCAGCGCCGAGTCCGAGCCTGCGCTCAAGCGCGTCGCCGCGTACCTCACGCAGCAGAGCGAGGTGACGCTGCTGCGCATCGAGGGGCACACCGACAACCAGGGCACGAAGAACAGGAACCAGAAGCTCTCCGAGGCGCGCGCGCTGTCCGTCGCGGGCTGGCTCACGAAGAACGGCGTCGACTGCAAGCGCCTCTTCCCCGTCGGCTTCGGCGAGACGCGCCCGCTCGTCGAGAACACCGACGACGAGAGCCGCGCGAAGAACCGCCGCACCGTGTTCATCAACGCCGCGGTCGACGGCAAGGAGGTCGGCGGCGCGCGCGACGGCGGAGGTCACGCGGCGGGCGATCCCTGCAGGCCTTGAACCAACGGCGCGGGGCCGGGGGTCGGGTGGGCTCGACCCCCGCGCGCGGCGACGCCCCGCGGAACATCGCGCGCGCGTCGGTGTCTCGCGTCCCGGCGAGCCTGCTCGCCGCGGAGGCCCATGTCGAAGAGGCGCGTCGCCAAGAAGCTCGGGTTCGGCCTCGCCGCGCTGCTCGCGGCGGGCGCCGCGTTCGAATGGCTGGGCGCCCGCGCGGACGCGCGCCGCTACGCCGAGGTCGGCCGGCGCGTCGACGTCGGCGACGGCCGCGCGATGTTCCTCGACTGCCGGGGCGAGGGCGCGCCCGTCGTGGTCCTCGAGGCCGGCCACCACGGCTGGTCGCCCGCCTGGGCCAGCGTCGAGCCCGAGGTCGCGAAGATGACCCGCGTGTGCAGCTACGACCGCGCGGGCCTCGGCGCGAGCGACCCGGGGCCCCGGCCGCGCGTCGCGTCGGCGATCACCGCCGACCTCGCGCGCCTCCTCCACCGGGCCGGCATACAGGCGCCCTACGTGCTCGTCGGCCACTCCGCAGGCGGCATGTACCAGCGCCTGTTCTTCCACGCGCACCCGAGCGAGGTGGCCGGGCTCGTGCTCGTCGACACCGACGAGCCCACGGACGACGCCGATCGGGCCGAGGTCGCGCATGCTCCAGACGATCGCCGCGCCGCGCTGCTCCTGACTGCGGCGGTCCACACGGGGGTGCTCCGCTTCGCGACGCAGGTGCTCGGCGTCGAGTCGGACGCGTCGAGGCGGTACCCCGAGGAGGCGAAGGTGCGCATGCGCGCGGCGATGGGCCCGCTCGCGCGCGCGATGAACGACGAGTGGACGAGCTACCAGAGCGCCTACACGACCGTGACCGACGCGCCGTTCGGCGATCGGCCGCTGGTCGTCCTCGGCGCCCTCGGCTACCTGCCGGATCCGGCCGACCGCGCGGACCGGCGGGCGCGCCAGGAGCGGCTCGCGGCGCTGTCGACGCGCGGGGAGCTGCGCATGTTCGCGGACGAGCTGCACGAGCTGCCGCTCCTCCGGCCCGACCTCGTCGTCGCCGCGATCGACGACGTCGTGCGGCGCTGTCGAACGAGCCCGTCGGGTGCGCCCGGGAGGAATCGAACCTCCGACTAGCGGCTTAGAAG
>DASYCF010000502.1:0-1857 GCA_036500365.1 Byssovorax sp. | reverse complement strand
GTCGCCGAGCCGGAGTTTCCGCCGGTGATGTCGAGGTCGGCGAGGAAATCGATCGGCACCTCTCCGCTCCCGCCGGCGCCGCCGAGGCCGGGCACCGAGTACGCGCCCCAGCGCTTGTCGTGGATCGCGTCGAGCACGACCTTCGGCGCGTCGAACGGATCCTTGCCCGTGTTCTTCGCCGCGAGCTCGTCGGCCGTGGTGAAAGGCGCATACACGGGCGCGTCCGGCTTCGGCCGATAGCCCCTCACCGTGCCGTACGTGACGCGCAGCGTGGAGTTCGCGTCGGGCGCGACGGGCGTCTTCAAGAACGCGCGCAGCGCCTCGACGAAGCGCGGACGCGCGAGCAAAAGCGCGCCCTCGACCGCGTGGTCGCGCGCCTCGGACGCCTTGTAGAGCGCGCGCGCGGCGACGGCGAGGCGCACCATCGTGTCGGCGCTCTTCGCCAGCTCCGCGCTCGTCGCCTCGTGGAGGAGCTCGAGCCGGACCTTCGTGTCGGCGAGCTTCGTGCCTGCGTAGAGCTGCTCGACGCCGCGCTCGATCGACGCCTGCGTCGGCTCGCCCTTGCCAGCGATCATGGCGAGCAGCGGCGAGCGACGGGCCTTGTCGAGCTTCGCGTCGCGCGCGAGGCCGAGCGCCAGGAGCCCGGTGTCGTTCGCGCGATCGAAGCGGCGCTCGAGCGCGATCTGATCCTGATCGATGCGCCGCCAGTTCCGCTCCTGGAAGGCGGGGTCGCGCTCGGCGTCGGGCTTCGGCCGCTCCTCGGCCATGCGCACGATGGTCAGCGCCGCGTCGAAGAGGCGCACGTAGCGCTGCGTCTCGGCGAGGAACGCGGACTCGTCGCGCGTCTTGTCGCGCGCGGCGACGATCGCGTCGATCTTCGCGATCGCGTCGCCGTACTTCGCCTTGCGCGCGGGGTCTCCGTCGATGAAGGCGCGAAGATCCGACTCGAGCTTCGCTTTCTGCTGCGCGAGGCCGCCCTTCGTCAAGCCGTCGACGAGGCCGTGGTCCTTGCCGAGGACGTTGTTCATCTGGCGGATCGTCGGCGTCGCCTTGATCTTCGTGATCGCGTTCGTGGTCGACACCTTCTCGAGCAGCGCTACGCCCTCTTCGAAGACCTGCATCTGGTGCGGGTAGGTGAACGAGAGCGCCTCGCCGACCTCGGCCGCGACGCGGAGGCGGTTCGTGCGGCCGGGGTAGCCCGCGACGAGGACGAGATCGCCGGCCTCGAGCGGGCTCGAAGCGAGGTGCAGGCGCTTCGGCGGCTTGAAGGGCACGTTCGCTGCCGCGTGCGGCGCGGGCTGCTGATCGGGGCCGACGTACGCGCGGTAGATCGCGAAGTCCGACGCATGCCGCGGCCAGCGCCAGTTGTCGACCTCGCCGCCGAAGTCGCCGAGCGACGCGGGCGGCGCGAACACGATGCGCAGATCGGGGATGTCGAGCTGCTCGATCAGCACGTACTCGGCGCCGCCGTAGTACGCGGGCACGCTGCAGCGCACGCTCGGGCGGCCCTTCTCGCACGCGGCGACCAGCGCCTTCACGCGATCCTCGACGAGCTTGTAGCGCGCGGCGTCGTCCTTCGCGGCCTCGAGCCCGTCGCGGACCTCGCGCGTCACGTCGCGGAACGCGCGCGTCACGTAGAGGTGCTGCGTCGGCCCGGCGAAGCGCTCGTCGGCCCGGCCCTTCGCGTGGAAGCCGTCCTTGTAGAGGTTCTCGGCGGTCGTCGAGTTGTACTGGAGCGCCTGCACGGCGCAGTGATGGTTCGTGATGACGAGCCCGTCGTCCGACACGAACGACGCCGAGCAGTTGCCGAGGCTCACGACCGCGCCGAGCGGGAAGCCGAGCGGATCGGTGAGCGCC
>DASYCF010000501.1:0-9513 GCA_036500365.1 Byssovorax sp. | reverse complement strand
CGCCGGCGCCCGCCGCGTCGCCCATGGTCCACGTGGGCTTCCGGACGAGGCCCTTCTGCTTCTCGCGTGCATAGGGCGTCGCGAAGCGCGCCTTGTCGATCGCGGCGTCGTCGATCGTCGACGAGCTCATGCCGAGCGGATCGAAGATGCGCTCCTTGAGCAGCGCGCCGTACGGAGCGCCGCCGGCGCGAGCGGCCGTGATGCCGAGCAGCGCGAAGCCGAGGTTCGAATAGGAGAACCGCGTGCCGGGGGCGCTCTCGAGGGGAAAGCCCTCGAGCGACTTCACGATGACGTCGCTCGTCGGACCGACGCGGCCGGTGTAATCGAATTTGCCGAGGCGCGGCAGCCCCGAGCGGTGCGCGAGCAGCTGCTCCAGCGTGAGGGGCGCCGAGTCGCGCGTCGGGTAGACGAGCTTCGTCGCCTCGGGGATCCATTTCGCGAGCGGGTCGCCGAGCGAGAGCTTGCCGTCGTCGCGCAGCGACAGGACGAGGAGGCCCGTGAACGACTTCGTAATCGAGCCGATTCGATAGATCGTGTCGGCGTCGGCGGGCGCCTTCGTCGCGAGATCGCGCACGCCGCGCGCGCCCGCGATCACGGTCTCTCCGTCGACGACGACGGCGTAGGCGAGGCTCGGCAGGTCGAGCGCGGCGCGCTGCGACTCGACCATCGCGTCGATCGTCTCGAGCGCGGCCGCGAGCTTGCGCTTGCGCTCGGGGTCGACGTAGCGCGCGCGCGGATCCTCGCGCGCGAACTGCTGCGAAGTGGGGTCGACGTGGGGCTCGGCCGACGTCGCGACGGGTGGCGCCGACGCCGCTCGCGGCGGGGCGGCGGCTGGCGCGCACGCCGTCGAGGAGCAGAGCGCGAGCAGGAGCGCGCGCGCGCGCCTCAAAAGATGGCCTCGAGGGTGACCGTCCCGCCATAGAGCCAGCCGTCGCTCCCGAACCCAGGCCAACCGGGGTTGTTCGTCTGCAGGCCATGCGCGCCGAGGACGAGATCTCCCGTGTTCGCGTAGCGCGATCGATCGGGCAGCTCGTCGACGAGCTCGGAGTCGTCCTTCTCGGCGTGGCGCGGGATCATGCGATATCCGACGAGCGACAGACCCGGCTTGAGGTGCACGCCACCAATCGTGACGTCGACCGAGCCGCCGAGCGAGAGGCCGAGTCGATCGTTGTCGACGTAGTTCGATCGGCCGACCTGCGTCGGCACGGGCGAGGGGGCATATTGCATGTCGACGAACCCCTTCACGCGCCCGACGCGCGGCCGCACGCCGACGCTGACGTTCACGGTGTCGCTCCACGCGTACGCCTCGCCATACGTGGACGGCGAGTCGCCGTGTCGATCCTGATAGCTCGCCCACGAGAGCTGCTCGATCTGCGCGGCGACGGCCAGGCCCGTGCGCGGGCGCTTCACCGCGTCGACCTCGACGCCGAGCGACTCGCGCCAGGGCATGTAGTCGTGCACCTGCGCGCGCGTCGTGCTCGACGACGTGCCGTCCGGCAGCGTCGACGAGATGGCCTCGTCGATCTCGAGCTTCTCGGGTGCGTGCAGGCTGGCGCCGACGCGGAGCCACGCGAACGGCGACCACGCGACGCCGAAGATCGGAGACAGCGACACGGTGACGCCGACGTCGTTGTTGATGAGGAGCGAGCCATAGTTCGACGCGTCGCGCACGTACGTCGCCGCCGTGGCCGAGTTCGCGAGCCCGAACGTCGTGCCGACGCCGACGGAGAGGCTCTTCAAGATGCGGAAGCTCCCGCCGACGGCGATCGAGATCGCGGTCAACCGATCTCCGTAGAGCTCCGGATGGAGGCTGTTCGAGAAGAGCTGCTCGCGCTCGTCGACGTAGAACGACTCCGCCGACGTGAGGTGGTCGGTGGGCAGCGCGACGTACGCGCCGACCGCGACGCGGTCCTTCACCACGGTCTTCACGCCGTCGAAGAGCAGGTATCCGTGCGTCTGCGAGCCCGTCCCCTGGCTCTGCCGAGGGCGCGCGCCGAAGGCCGGCGCCGGGCACTGACCGGTGCCCGAGCCGACCGAACAGCCGCTCTTCAGCCACTGCGTCGGCACGGAGTCGTTCGCGATCGGCTTTCCATCGGGCCCGAGCACCGTGCGCGCGCCGACCGCGAGGGGCACGTCGGCGCCTGCGCGGCGGCCGTCGAGCGTGATCTCGATCTGCTCGGACAGGAGGCCGAAGCCGACCTCGGCCGCGTCGTCCGCGTCGGCGAGCAGCGCAGGGTTGAAGTACGCGGACATGCCCGAAGGCCCGCTGACGACGGGCGACAAGCCGCCCCCGCTCGTCGGCAAGAGCTCGAACACCGGCGTCGCGCGCGCGTCGGCGGCGGCGGCCAAGACGATGACGGCGGCGGCCGCGGACGCTGATCGCTTCACGGCATGCTCGTGTCGTGGGGGAGCACGGCGCGCGCGTTCTCGCACGTCGTGAGGTCGAGGTCGACGCTCGACCGGAGCGCGCCGGCGATGACGGACGTCACGCCTGGTCCGTCGAGATCCTTGCCGAGGAAGCGCAGCGTGACGAACGGCACGAGCTCGGGATCGACGTACGCCTGGCTCGCGATGAGCGAGCAGCCGTCGCCGCACCCCGTGACGCTGAGGATGCTCTCCTCGAGATCGAACGCGCCCGGCGCGGTGAACGTGACGGCGCCAGGCGGGATCGGCTGCCCCTCCGGCGTCGCGTACTCCTTGTAGTCGCGCTGGATCGAGTTGCGCGTCCCGTTGACGAGGCTCGTCAGCACGTACGCGGCGCCCGGCAGGCCGTCGCCGTCGGGATCGGTCGCGCCGGCGACGGGCCCGGGCCGCGGGTTCACCGGGTCGGGCACCGTCGGCAGCGGCGTGAGCGAGGCGAGCGGCGGGTGCTGCGAGAAGTCTCCAGGCAAGAGGCTGTCGACGCCGCCGCGCACGTCGTACCAGCGATCGATCTCGAACATGCAGCCCGCGCCCGCGTGCGAGAAGCGGCCCGCCCGCGGCCCGTGCGCGCCTGCGGACGTCTGATCGTTCGCGTAGATGAGGCCCTTCAGCGTGCCGGGCGTGTAGTCGACCGTCGCGCTGCCCGTCACGTGGATGCCGCAGTGGAGCGACTCGTCGACCGTGAACGCGTCGCCCGTCTGCGAGAGCCGATAGACGTACCAGGTGCTCGACGTGAGCGTCATCCCGACGATCTCGTCCTTCGTGTAGTCGGTCTCGCGCGCGACCCAGTAGCCGGTGAGGTCGCACGCCTCGGGTTTGTGCGCGCCGTCGCAGTGCGGGCCGGTGCCGTCGATGCCGTCGCCGCACGGGATGTAGCAGGCGGTGCCGTCGCACTCGTAGCCCGGCGTCGCCTGGCAGTTCGTGCAGCCGGCGGTCTCTTCGTCGCACGCCTCGGTCGGGCCGACGACGCCGTCGCCGCACTTGTCGTCCGAGGGCGCGTCGGCCCCCACGACGTCGTGCGCGCACGCGCTCGCCGCGATCGACCACGCGACGAGGAGCGCCGCGGCGAGGGACCGAGCCAGCATCGACCGCGCATCCTAGACGATCCCGCGCGGACCGACGCGAGCGTCGCCGCTCAACGCTTCGCTCGCGCGGACGAGCCGGAGACACCGAAGCTGTCGACCGAGCCGAGGCCCTGCGAGTCGAGGACGGCGAAGCGCGCGCGGAGGGCGTCCTTCGTGGCCTTCGAAACCTTCAAGAGGCGCGCGGCGAGGATCGTCAACCGCGGCAGCGACGTGGACGTGAGCAGCGCCCTCGCGCCGCCGGTGAGGAAGCTCGGCGCGTTGACGTGTCGGGCCATCGCGAGGTGCGTGAGCTTCGGCATGTGCGCGTCGGCGATCGCTCGAATCACCGCGTCGCCGCGCTCGAGCGTCGGGCCGTAGAGATCGAGCCGCCTGAGCCGCGCGGCGGCCGGCGACGCGAGGAGCGGCGCGATCGCCTGCGCGGCGCCCTCGTCCTCGAGCGGCGCATAGAGCGTGTGGAGCTCGCTGCTCGAGGCCCAACGCGCGAGCGCCTCGAAGCCCGCCGCCCCGAGGTCGCGCCCGCCGAACACGGTGAGCGAGCGGAGCCTCGGGAACGCCTCCGCGTCCGCGACCGCGGCGACGCCGGCGGGGCCGACGCCGCACGACCCGATGTCGAGCTCCATCACGCCCTGGAGCTGCGGCGCGCGCGCGAGGGCTGCGAGGCCTTCGTCCCCGATGGGCTCCTTCGTCTGCAAGAGGCCCGCGATGGAGAGCGCGCGCAGGCGCGTCGCGCCGCGGTTCTCGGCGAGCGCGAGCGCGGCGCGCCGCCCGGCGAAGCCCATCTCGAGCCGCTCGAGCTGGTGCATGAGCGCGCTCGCCGCGAGCACCAGCCCGGCCTCCTCGTCGATGTCGTCGACGACGAGCTCCTTGAGCGCCGCGTCGCCGCGCTCGCCGATCGCGCGCGCGCCTCGTGCGCCCTCGACCGCGCCGAGCTGCAGCGCCTCGAGCGCCGCGAGGTGCGGTGATCGCGCGATCCTCGCGATCGCGTCGTCGCTCGCGGGGCCCGGTGGCGCGGGCCCGCGATGGCCGGGGACGCCGCACGCCGCCTGCTGCGCCCGGAACCGGAGCCGCGTGAGCCGCGTGAGCGACGGCGCCTCCGCGATCGCGCGCGCCGCCGCGTCCGCGTCGTCGGTCACGTCGATCCAGAGCTCGCGCAGGTTCGTCGCCGCGTCGAGATCGAGGACGCGGGCGAGCGTCGACGCGCTCGTCGCCAGCGTGAGCGCGCGCAGGTGCGGCAGGTTCGACGCGAGGACCTCGACGATCGCCTTGCCCGCGCCCGACAAGGACAGCCGCCGCGCCTGCGTGAGCACGCCGCTCGCCGCGAGCGACGCGCCGTCTCGCTGCTTGAGCGCCATCGCGAAGCTCGTGACGGGGTGGCCGGCGAGGAGCGCCGCGTGGGCGACGAGCGTCGCCGGGTCTGCGCCGAACGAGTCGACGAAGCCGCGCCCGTACACCCAGAACGCGTCCGGGATCGCGCGGAGATCAGCGTCCCACGCCTCGCTCGCGCGCGCCGCCGCGACGCGCGCCTCGTGCTCGGCGGCCGCCGCGTCGAGCCGGTCGGCCGCGGCGAGCGCGCACTGCGCCCGCACGAACGCGGCCCGCGTCGCGTCCGTCGCCTCGATCGCGTCGGCGTACGCGCGCCGCGGCGCGTCGTCGTCGCGCTCGGCGAGCACCTTGCCGAGGTGATGATCCGCGCGCACCAGGGCCCCGAGCGTACACCGCTGAAGCGGCCTGAAGGCTTCCTTCACACGTCCTCGTCCGAAGAACGCGCGTCGCTGTCGACGAGGCTTGAAGCAAGCGCCGCGTCCCTGCGATCCTCATCGCATGTGGGGAGACGTGCCCTGGGTTCCGATCGTGGTCGTCGGGATCGTCGCAGGCGGCGTCGGCGGGGCCGTCGGCCGCTACACGGCTCCCGCGCCGTCGCACGCGCGCGCGACCGCCCAGCCCGACGTGCAGGCGGATCTCGCCGCCGCGGTGGAGCGCGTCGACACCCTCGAGCGCCGCCTCGCCGCGGTCGAGCGCGCGGGCGCGCTGGCGCCTCTCCGCGTCGCCGCCAAGCCCGTCGCTGCCCCGGTCGAGGCCGACGCCGACGAGCCGCCCGCGCCGAAGACCGCGCGCCCCGCTTCGACCGATCCCGTGTTCCAGGCGGCGGTGCGCGACACGGTGGAGCAGCTCGACGAGGAGCGCCGCACGGCCCGCCACGAGCGCTCCGTCACGCGGCTCTCGGGCAAGATCGCGATGAACGACGATCAGCGCGAGCGCGCCGTCGCGATCCTCGACGGGCTCTCTGCGTCGCTCCGCGACCTGCGCGAGGGCGGCGAGGACGATCCCGGAGGCGCGCGGATGGACGCGCTCCGCGCCAAGGGAGAGTCGATGTTCGTCGAGCTCCTCGACCACGACCAGCGCACGAAATACGACGCGCTCGACGAGGGCGACAAGCTCACCGCGCGCCGCGGACCGCCCGGGCCCTGATCGCGCGCGCGACGAGGCGCTTTCGTCGAAGCCCTGCTCGGCGTCTACTCGTGGCATGCGCACCTCGATCTGGATCGTTTCCGCCGCGCTCGCGCTCGCGTCCCTCGCCGTCGCGTGCGGCGGCAGCGACGAGAGCGGCGTCGGCGGCGCGGGCGCGTCGACCGGCGCGGGCGAGTCGACCGGCCCGGGCGCAGGCCCGCCGGCGCCCACGTGCCCCGCGCCGCTGACGCCCGTCGACACGTCGCACGCGGACGCGGTCGTCGGCGACGGCACCGCGGCGAGCTGCGACGAGCACGCGCTCGGCGCCGCGATCGCGCAGGGCGGCACGGTGACGTTCGACTGCGGCGGCGCGCCGGTGACGATCGCCGTCACCGCGCAGCAAGAGGTCGCGACCGACACCGTGATCGACGGAGGCGGCCTCGTCACGCTCGACGGCGGCGGACAGACGCGCATCCTCCACCTCGCGAGCGCGTGGGATCAGGTCGGCCCGAAGCTCACCGTGCAAAACCTCTCGTTCATGAACGGCTACACGACCGACGATCCCGACACGCACGACACCGACCAGGGCGGCGCCGCGATCTACCGAGAGGGCGGCTCGCTCGACGTCATCGATTGTCAGTTCGCGCACAACCACGCTGCCCAGTCCGGACAAGACGTCTCCGGCGGCGCCATCAACGCGCAGGGCGTCGGCCCGACCACGATCGTCGGCACGAAGTTCTGGGACAACAGCGCCTCGAACGGCGGCGGCGTCGGCATCCAGAGCCACGATCTCACCATCGTGAACTCGAGCTTCGATCAAAACGCCGCCACCGGCACCGACGGGAACCCCGGCAACGGGGGCGACGGCGGCGCGATCTCGTTCGACGGCGCGATGACGTCGTTCGTCATCTGCGGCTCGACGTTCACGAACAACACCTCGGGCGCGCAGGGCGGCGCGCTCTTCCGCGTAGCCTACACGGACGAGCCGACGACCATCGACAAGTGCACGTTCGACTCGAACGAGAGCGACACGAGCGTCGGCCTCGCGGGGGCGATCTACCTCGAATACACGGCCATCACGATGACGGCGACCACGATCTCGAACAACCGAGCCCACTATGGCGGCGGCTTCTGGATCGGGCACCACGCCATCGCCGACATCACCAACGTCACCATCGCAAACAACACCGCGGATCAAGGCGGCGGCGTGTGGGTGTCCGACGAGGTGACCGGCCTCCTCCTCAACGTCACGCTCGCCAACAACGTCGACACGGAAGGCGGGTACGCGCCTGGCTGGTTCGGCGGCGACGCGAACCTCCAGTTCCAGAACTGCGTCGTGAGCGGCGGCGGCTGCGAGGACGACCCGCTCGGGTCGGCCGGCGTGAACATCCAGTTCCCCGACTCGGGCGAGCCGTGCTTCCCCTCGGCGACCACCGCCGATCCGAAGCTCGGCGCGCTGATGGACAACGGCGGACCGACCGAGACCATGATGCCCGGCGCCGGCAGCGCCGCGCTCGGCGTGGGCAGCGGATGCCCGTCCACCGATCAACGTGGCAATGCGCGCTCGACCGCGAGCTGCACGCTCGGCGCGGTCGAGGCCGATTGACGCGCTCGATTGACGCGCTCCTATTGCCGCCAGTACGTGTCGAGGAACAGCTCGGTCTTCGGGTCGAGGACACCGCCGCCGTCGCGGTCGTCGCTCCACGCGACGGCGAAGTTCGTGCTGATCACCGCGAGCGTCGGATCCTCGGGCGGCAGACCGACGGAGTCGGGCCACTCGAGGTACGGATCGAGGAGGCTCGCGGCGTCGGGCGCGGCGACGCTCGAGGCCATGCGGAGGTACCCGACGGGCGCGCACTCGCTCCTTTGATCCTCCCACAGCATCGCGAAGCCGGCGGGGTGCTGGGCGATCCGCGGGTACTCGCGTGAGCCCTCGTGGTCGAAGATCGGCGCCGGCGCGGCGGTCATCGCGCCGCTCGCGTCGAGGTGCACCGCGAAGAGGAGGTCGCGCTGGAGCGAGTCGTCGCACGGGCTCTTCGGGTTCACGGCGGCGGCGGTGTCGACCGTCTCGTACACGAGCTCGAACGAGCCGTCGGCCAGCGCGATGACCTGCTGACCGAACTGCTGCATGTCCCAGTCGCTCGCCTCGACCGGCGTCGGCGGCCCCGCGAGCGCGCCCGACGCGAGGTCGACGACGGCGACGAACACCTTCGGCGCGTTGATATCGACGAACGGGATGTACACGTCGCGCACGTAGGTCACGACGCACACGCTCGCGTTGCACGCGATGCCGAGCTCGGCGAGCGGCTCGAGGATCTGCGGCCCTTGTCCGTCGGCGCTCGCGTCGGGCTGATCCATGTCGAGCGTGACAGGGCCGACCAGCCGCTGCTGCGCCGTGTCCCACCTCGAGAAGCGGACCTCGACGGGCGGCGGGTCGTTCGGGTCGGCGGCGGGCGAGATGTGGAGCCACGCGCCCGAGTAGCCGCCCGGGTCGACGCCCGCCTGCGTCGGCGTGAACGCGGCCTCGCCGCCCGTGAGATCGATCGTCGGCACGACCACGGTGCCGTCGCGCTTCACGACGCGGAGCTTCACGAGCCAGTGGCCGTCGTTCGGCTTCTGCGAGCGGTACACGACGCCGATGTCGTCGCCGAACGCCGTGTGACCGTCGAGCGGCTCGTCGGCCGGATCGCCGAGCGCGACGTCGGCCAGTCCGCCGATGCGTTCGAAGCCGCCGTTGAGCTCGGCGAGCCACATGCCGTGCGGCCCACCTACGGCGTCGACCCACGAGAGCGCGAGCGCGTCGTTCGGGGCGTCGTACGCGAGCGTCGCGCCATACGCGGGGCCGGCGCTCGCGAACTTCGTGAACTGCACGCTCCCCTGCGTGAACCCGAGCTCGCCGCTCACCGTCGCGACCTCGGCGCCGCCCTTCGTCGCGCGCGCCGTCAGCGTGAACGCGCCGGGGAAGCTCGTCGTGTCGATCGTGGCGACGAAGCGATCGCCGTCGCGCGCCGCCGGGAACGTCATGCCGTCGATCTCGACATCGAGAGAATCGGGCGCGTCGCCGGTGAACGCGACGACGATCGGCGCCGAGGGGAACGCGATCTGGTCGAGCTCGGCGGCGCCGTGCACGAACTGCGGGAGCGTGAGCGTCGTCGCGCCCTTCGCGCCGCCGCCGGCGCTCGACGTCGAGCCCTCGCCGCCCGCGCCGCCCGCGCCCGCGCCGCTGCCGCTCGCCTGCGCGACCGAGTCGTCGCCGCACGCCGACGCCACCGCCGCGACGCACGAGAGCAGGGCCGCCGCGCCGAGCCACGAAGCGATGCGCATCGCCCGATCCTATCCCGACCCGACGCGCGGCAGCGGCGTCGAGGTGATCGCCGCGCCCGTCGTGTGCCTACTTGAGCGCGAGCTCGACCCCGTGCTCCATCGCGGCTCGTCACGGCGTGGGCGTGGGTGCTGCGGCGGTCTGGCCGCGTTCGTTCAAGGCTTGCGATGGCTCGACGCGGGGGCCTCGGGCGTGGCCGCGCCGGCGATCGGCGGCTTGGGCGACGGCGTCGGCTCG
>DASYCF010000500.1:0-8051 GCA_036500365.1 Byssovorax sp. | reverse complement strand
TCTGCCCGGCTGGATCACGCGCACCGCGCGCGCGAAGGGCCACGCGATCGACGGCGAGGTCGCCGACTTCCTCGCCGAGATCGCGGGCCCCGAGCTCGGCTACGTGGCCGACGCGATCGAGCGGCTGTCGCTCTTCGTCGGCGAGGGCGCGCCCATCACCGAGGACGCCGTCGCGACCATCGTGACGAAGGTGCGGCAGAGCACGGTGTGGGAGCTGCTCGACGGCGTGACGCGGCGCCGCCTCGACCACGCGCTCGGCGCGCTCGGCGACGTGCTCGACCCGCGCGACGGCGGCCTGCGCCTCCTCGCGACGATCGGCTGGTCGGTCAAGCAGATGATCAAGTTCGAGTCCGCGATGCGCGCCGGCGCCTCGCCGAACGACGCCGCCGCGCGCGCGGGCATGCCGCCGTTTCGTGCGCAAGAGGTCGCGCGATCGCTCCGCGGCCTCCCCGCCGGCACGTTCGCGTCGTGGGCAGCGTTGCTCGCCGAGGCCGACCTCGCGCTGAAGGGCTCGAAGCGCCCCGCCGACGCCGTGCTCGCGACGCTCTTGATCTCGATGTGCCGCTGAGTCGGATGGAGATCAGTCGGAGTTCGGCGGGGTCGTGGGGCACGTGATCGGCGCGCCGCCCCCGTCGACCGGCGCGAACGCGTCGCACGGGGCGGGCGCCGGGCCCCCGCTCGCCACGTGCGCCACCCACGTGCGCACCCAGGCGACGTCGCGCTCGACGACCGAGCCGTGCGTCGCCTCGTCGTCGCCGCAGTAGGTGAGCGCGCCCTCGGTCGCGGAGAGATCGCGCTCGAGCTTGTCCTGACCGCACACGGCGCCCGGCGTCGTGATCGTCGCGTCGGCGCCGCCTTGCCACACGACGACGGGCGCGCCGTCGGGCGCCGAGTCGGGCCGATCGGCCGAGAAGCGCGCGTCCCACGTCTTCGCCGGATCCGCGCCGCACGCCGCCGCCGTCGCGTCGTCGGCGCACTTGCCGATCGAGCGCGCGAACGACGGGTCGACGAAGTCGCCGAACGTCGCGCCGAGCGTGGTCACCTGCGTCGCGAGCTCGTCGATGCAGTAGCGGTCGAGGAGCGTGCGCACGGGCTGCTGCTCGGCCGCGTCGAACATCGTGATGCCGCCGCCCGGCCCGTCGTAGAGCTCACCGTGTCCGTAGAAATAAAGCAGCGTGGTCGCCATCACCGCGCCGTCGGTCGCGGTGGCGAGCGTCGTCGACGCGATGTCGGCGCCCCACGTGCGCGGCGCCGTCCAGATCGGCGCGAACGCGGCGACCCCGACGATGGTTCCCGCGTGCCCGTAGCGCTTCGCCATCGACTGCGCGGCGAGCACGGCGTGGCCGCCCTGGCCCTGGCCGACGAGCACGAACTTCGACGGCGTGACGCCGTTCGGCGCCAGCCCTGCGATCGCGCGCGTCGCGTCGAGCACGGACGACGCCTCGTCCTCGGCGAGGAGCCAGCCGGGCGTCGGATCGCCGTAGCCGTACCCCGCGAAATCAGGCGCGATCGTGACGTAGCCCGCGGCGGCGAACGCGAGGTTCAGCGTGTGCGTGTCGTCCTTGCCGAACGTCTGATCGGAGAGCGAAGGCGCGCACGACGGCGCGACGCCGACCGTGTCGTGCGCCGTGACGATCGCGACGTTCGCGTCGACCACCGCGTCCGGCACGAACACGAGCGCCGCGGTGAGCCCGTCGAGGGGACCAGGCCCCGAGGCCATGCGCCCGACGCGGTACGCGACGCGGTACACGGTCACGCCGGTCGTCAGACGCGAGCCGGTGTATCCGTTGGTCGCGACGGACTCGTTCGCGACGCCGGTCGAGATCGTCGTGTCGAGCGCACAGGCCATGACGTCGCCGCGCTGGGCGTCGGTGAACGTGGGCAGCGGGTCGGGCGTGGCGTACACGCTGTCGAGCGCGTCGGTGCACGCGTTCGAAAACGGGCTCGACGTCTGGATGCTGCCGTCGCCCGGCGCCGCCGACGTGTTGCACCCTGCGAGGGCGACGAGCGCCGAAGGCAGGAGACACGCGCCGAGCGAGCGAAGGCGAGCCAAGGGACCTCGAGGCTACCACGCGGCCGCTCTCGCGCGACCTTCGGCCGTGGTAGACGCGCGCATGCCGAAGAGCCTCGCCGCGCCGCTCTCGATCGTCGCCGCGCTCGCCGTCGCGTTCGCCGCCTGCGCCGAGCCGGCGCCGCCCGCCGCGCCCGCGCCCTCTCCGATCGTCGTCGCGAGCACGCCGGCGCGCGAGGCGGCGCCGACCGTCGACGAGGCGCGCGCGTTCCTCGACGGCGTCGACGTCGACCTCCGCCGCCTGTGGGTCGCGCAGCAGCGCGCCGGGTGGGTCAACGAGACGTACATCACCGACGACACCGACACGCTCGCCGCGCAGGCGGACGAGGCCAACATGGAGTACCTCACGCGCACCATCAAGCGCGCGACGCGCTTCGACGGCCTCGCGCTGCCCGCCGACCTCGCGCGGAAGCTCCTGCTCCTCAAGATCTCCGCCGGCCTCCCCGCGCCGAGCGACGCGAAGAAGCGCGCCGAGCTCGCCGAGACCGCCAAGTGGATGCAGAGCGCCTACGGCAAGGGCAAGTACTGTCCCTCGAAGCTCGCGGCGAAGGGAAAGTGCCAGTCGCTCGGCGAGCTCGAGAACATCCTCGCCCAGAGCCGCAAATGGGACGAGCTCGAGGAGGCGTGGGTCGGCTGGCACGCGATCGCGAAGCCGATGAGGCCGAAGTACGAGCGCTACGTGGAGCTCGGCGACGAGGGCGCGCGCGAGATCGGTTTCGCGGATCTCGGCGCCTTGTGGCGCGCCGGATACGACATGACGCCCGAGCAGTTCGAGGCCGACACCGAGCGCCTGTGGCAAGAGGTGAGGCCGCTCTACGAGCAGCTCCACTGCTACGTGCGGAGCCGCCTCCGCGCCAAATACGGGAAGGACAAGATCGGCCCGCGCGCGCCGATCCCCGCGCACCTCCTCGGCAACATGTGGGCGCAGGAGTGGGGCAACGTGTACGACGTGACCGAGCCCTACAAGGGACATGGCTCCCTCGACGTCACGAAGCACATCAAGGCGAAGAAGCTCGACGAGCGCGCGATGGTGCGCCTCGGCGAGAGCTTCTTCACGTCGCTCGGCATGGACCCGCTGCCGAAGACCTTCTGGGAGCGATCGCTGTTCAAGAAGCCCGCCGACCGCGAGGTGGTCTGTCACGCGAGCGCGTGGGACGTCGGCTACGACGACGATCTCCGCATCAAGATGTGCATCGAGCCGAAGGAGGAGGATCTCATCACGATCCACCACGAGCTCGGCCACGACTACTATTTCCACGCGTACTATGGGCTGCCGATGCTCTTCCAGCAGGGCGCCAACGACGGCTTTCACGAGGGCATCGGCGACACGCTCGCGCTCTCCGTCACGCCAGCGTACCTGAAGGGCCTCGGCCTCCTCGACAAGGTGCCGAACGACGAGAAGGGCGAGATCAACGTGCTCTTCAAGATGGCGCTCGACAAGGTGGCGTTCCTGCCGTTCGGCAAGCTCATCGATCAATGGCGCTGGGACGTGTTCTCCGGCAAGACGAAGCCCGCCGACTACAACAAGGCGTGGTGGGCTCTCCGGCTCGAGTACCAGGGCGTCGCGCCGCCGGTCGCGAGGACCGAAGACGACTTCGACCCTGGCGCGAAGTACCACGTCCCCGCGAACGTGCCCTACGTGCGGTATTTCCTCGCGCGCATCTATCAATTCCAGTTCTACCGGGCGCTCTGCCGCGCGTCGGGCCACAAGGGTCCGCTGCACACGTGCTCGTTCTTCGGCAGCAAGGCGGCGGGCGAGCGACTCCAGGCGATGTTGAAGATGGGCGCGAGCCGGCCGTGGCCCGAGGCGATGAAGGCCATCTCGGGTGAAGACAAGGCCGACGCAGGCGCGCTCCTCGAGTACTTCGCGCCGCTCGCGGCGTGGCTCGAGGAGCAGAACAAGGGCGAGACGTGCGGCTGGTGAGCGGCGGTCGCGCGGGACGGAATCCGCGGCCGACCTTGCCTCGGTCGAATGTTCGGTGATAGGCACGCTCCGGCGCGCGGTCGCGCGCGCGTCCAGGGAGGTTCGGTCATGCGCGCATCGACTGTCGTATTCGGGTGCTCCCTCGGCGTGCTCGCGGCGGCTTGCGCGACGGAGCAGCCCGGTCCGCTGGCCGACGTGTCGGGGAAGGCCGCGGAGCACCTGCGCTCGGGCGCGTCGTCGTACGGGGGCCCCGTCGGCGCTGCCGCGTCGTCCCCTCTCGAGAGCGACGTCTTCAAGGCGTTCGACTTCGGCCTCCGGCCCGACGTGAAGCCGCTCCTCGTCCACGAGCCGGCGCTCGACCTCGTCGCGCGCGTCATGAGCGAGTCGTTCTTCGCGACCAGCCAACACACGACGCCCTTCGTCGCCCAGTGGATGGCCTGGCGCGCGGGCTCGTTCGCGCTCGTCGAACAGACGCACATCCAGGACCAGGGCAGGGTCGGCTTTCACCGCGACTCTCGCCTCGACGACGTCGGCCCCATGCTCGATCGCGACGCGACGAAGTTCGGCGAGAGCGTCGCGCCGAGGGCGGGCGCGTTCGGCGTCGCGCGCGAGGTCGGGAGCCTCGCCTGGACGGCGCAGGCGATCGTCGTCGGCCGCGAGCCCGTCGTCGTCGAGCCGCTCGCGAAGTCGTACCAGCTCGACGAGCAGGCGACGCTCAAGATCAAGTCGCTGAACGGCTTCACCAAGCCCGTGCTCTTCCTCGACGTCGGCAACGGCGTCGGCAAGGTCAAGGTCGAGGCCGACAGCGGCGGCGGCGCGAGCGTCACGTTCCCCGTCTCGTCGAAGCCGGGCCACGTCATGATCGAGCTCCGCGCCTCGCCCCCGGGCACGCCCGGCATCCAGCAGACCGTGCTCCGCGTGCCGCTCTACGCCGGCGTGCGCGAGCCCGAGACGCTGTCCGAGTTCCTCGGCCCGCGCCTGCCCGACCCCGCGCCGGCGCGCACCGCGTCCGCGCTCCGCGCGGCGTACGACGCGGCGCGCGCGAGCGCCATGCAGGGAAACCTCGCCGAGGATCCGGCGCTCACGTCGCTCGTCGAGCGCTGGGCGCAGGACGTCGCGCTCGACAAGCCCTGGACGATCGCGACCGCCGCGAACGAGCTCCAGCCCATCCTCGCCGGGCGCAAGTTCCTCATCCAGACGACCAAGCTGCGCGGGCCCGGCGACTTCTCCGACTACGTGACGCAGCGCCTCAGCGCGCCGTTCGAGAAGGCGGCGTACATCGCACCTGCCGCGACGTTCGCGGCCAGCGCCGCGGGCCGGCCGCAGGGCGGCATCGAGCTCGTCGAGGTCATCCTCTGGAAGGACCAGCCGATCTGACGCTTCTCGCGCGGCGTGCGTTCTGCGACGCTCGATCGCGATGCTGAACCTCAAGGATCTGCACCCGCGCGCCATGCTCCAGGTGACGCACGCCTGGACCGACGCGGACGGCAAGCGCCCGCTGCTCGAGCGGAGCCCCGTCGGCCGCGCGCTCTTGCCCGAGGTGGACGCCGCGCACGACGCGCTCGTCCGCGCCGTGGACGTCGTCGGCCGCGAGGACGAGCTCACCGAGATCCAGGACGAGCAGGCGCGCGTGGACCTCGTGCACGATCGCAAGCTCCGCGGCGCGTTCTACGCGCTCACCGGGTTCGCCGAGCTCACCGACGATCCCGGCGAGCGGGCCGCGCTCGTCGCCGCGCGCGATCAGCTGAGCCCGCGCGGCCTCGCGGAGGCGCAGCGCACGTACCGCGAGGAGGCCGAGGAGGTCGCCCGGCTCGACGCGCGCCTCACCGACGACGCGCGGCTCCTGCTCAAGCGCATCCCGGCGCCCGGCGGCACGCTGTGGGCGTCGGTCGAGGCGCGCGTCCGCGCGGCGCAGCGGCTCGCCGAGCTCGAGGACCGCCGCGCCGAGCTCGCCGGCGCCGACCCGGCGACGAGCCTCGTCCACGCGCGCAACGCGTGGGTCCAGGTCATGCGCGCCCTCGACGCCGCGCTCGCCGTCGACCCGGCCGGTCCGTCGACGCGACACGCCCTGAGCGCCGATCTCACTCAAGCCCAAGAGGCCACGACCGACGGCTCGTGAAGCGCTTCTCTCGTGGTGGGGTCGCCCACAGCCCGTTGCATGTGGGTCAATCGGCGGCGCAGCGGAAGCCCGCCATGACGAGGCGAGTCCGCTCGGGGTGGTGCACGCGGTTCGACGCGCGGAGGCCCGGAGCGCTGTAGTTGAACGCGCCGCCGCGGAGCACGCGCTCGCACTCCGTCGGGATCGGGTTCGAGCCCGTGAAGCCCTTCTTGCCCGTCTTTCGCAGCTCATCGAACGCCGACAAGGCCTCTTCGCACGTGCCGCCCTTGCCCTGACTCGCCGCCTCGCGCGTGTACGCGAGCGGGTCATACACGTCCTCGACCCACTCCCACACGTTGCCCGCGAGGTCGTGGTGGCCATAGGGGCCGTCGCCGCGCGGGTGCGTGCCGACGTCGGCCGTGCGCCCGCCGCCGAACACCGCTCGTTCGAGCGTAGGCGGCTCGTCGCCCCAGGGGAAGCGCCGAGCGGGCTCGCCGCGCGCCGCCTTCTCCCACTCGGCCTCCGTGGGAAGGCGCTTGTGCGCCCACGCGCAGTAGCCGCGCGCGTCGAGCCACGAGACGGCGCTGATCGGCTGCGAAGGCCCGCGGAACGTCGCGTCGATCCCGAAATGGTTCTTCGTCGCGCTCGTCGCGTCGTGCGCCGCGCAGGCGCCGTCGGCGACGCAGCGCTCATAGGCCGCGTTCGTCACCTCGGTGAGATCGAGCCAATACGCGGCGATCGTCACGCGGTGCGCCGGGTGCTCGTCGCCTTCTCCGCCGACGTCGGCCCCCATCGTGAACGGCCCCGCCGGCACGCGCGCCATCCCTACGTGCTCCGCCGGCTCGCCCGCTTCGGTCGTCGCGCTCGGCGCCGCGCTCGCCGCGCTCGTCGCGGTCGTCGCGGCGGTCGCCGTCGCGGCCGCGCTCGCGTCACCGGGCGTGGCGCTCGAGCACGCGGACGCGGCGAGCGTCGCGAGCAGCGCGCCCGACGCGCGCCACGTCACGGCTTCTTGTGGGCGGCGGGCTTCGCGCTCGCGGCTTGCTTCGCCGCCTCGAGCCGCTTCTGCGCGTCGGCGAGGCTCGCCGACGAGGCCTGGCCCGGCGGCAGCGCCGACCAGCCCGTCACCTCGCGCTCGAGCACGCCGATCTCCGCGGTATGATCGCCGATGGCGCCGTGGATCTTCGCCTCGACGGCGAGGTAGCGCAGGCGGCGCGGCCCGTACGAGAGCTCGATCGCCTTGCGGATCGCGGGCAGCGCGTCGCCGTAGCGGCCGGCCTTGATGCACGCGGAGGCGAGGCGCGCCACCGGCTCGTAGTCGGTCGGCAGCTCCTTCACGCGCTCCTCGAGCATGCGCACCGCGTCGTCCGCTCGGCCGAGGGCGACGAGCGCGTTCGCGCGCTGGTAGTCGAACGTGTGCGCGGCCTCGAGGCTCGGCGCCTCGCGCGCGGCCTTCTCGAGCATCGCGAGCCAGCGCTCCCGGACGGCGCGGGCGCCCGGCGCGTCGCCCCCCTGCTCGAGCGCCTCGGCGAGGCTCGCGCTCGCGTCGCCGCGATCGTCGACCGTCGCGCCCTCCGGCGGCTGATCCACGAAGCCGCGCAGCACGCGCACGGCGAAGGTCCGCGCCGCGGTCTTCGCGTCGCCGTCGAGGTGCTCGGCCGCCTGGAGCGCCGTGATCGCGGCGTCGGACGGCACGCTCGAGCCGCGAAGATCCGCCTCGTGCGCGACGGCCTCGCGCGCGCAGCCGGCGTGATCGCCGCTCTGCTCGAGCTCGTCGAGCCAGCCGAGGAGCGCCTCGTGCCGCAGCGCGAAGCCGCTCCCGCCTTGCGCGAACGCGCGGCCGTACGCGGCGGCGGCGGCGTCGTGCTTGCCTTGCGCGCGCGCCTGGCAGCCGAGGCGGAACGCGCCGAGCGGACCGTCGGCCGGGCCGCGCGCCGTCGCCAGCTCGACCATGCTCTTCA
>DASYCF010000499.1:0-15192 GCA_036500365.1 Byssovorax sp. | reverse complement strand
AGTGGCGCCGACGCACGCTGGGGTTGGGCTCGCGGGTGCGGCGGCGCTCGTCGCGTGGCTCGGCTGCGCGTCGTCGCCGTCGGACACGCCCGGCGGCGGCGCGGCGGGCGACGGCGCGGGCCCGTCGACCTCGAGCACGAGCGCGTCGACGAGCTCGAGCCCGGCGTCTTCGACGGCGACCGCGAGCACGGGCGCGCAAGGCGGCGCGAGCGGCGGCGGAGCGAGCGCGAGCGGCGGAGCCAGCGCGAGCGGTGGAGGCGGGCAGGGGGGCGCGGGCGCCGACGCGCTCGACGAAAACCGCGATCGCTTGCTCGGCACGTACCTCGACTACCTGCAGGCGAACGCGACCAGCCCGCAGTCGAACGGCCTCTCCGGCTCGAACGTGTCGACCGTGTGCGATGTCTGGTCGAAGCTCGCGCCGTCGCCGCAGGCCGTCTTCTTGACGCTCACGCGCCGGCTGCAGGGCTCGATCCTCGGCGTCGACGGGAGCTCGATGCTCGCGCACGTCACCACGGTCTACCGCATCGCCGGCGGCGAGGACGCGACCGCGGCCGACCCGGGCTCGTGCGGCGGCGGCGAGTACAACCGCATGATCATGTCGATGGACGCCGAGCTCCACGCCTCGCAGATCGCGGCGAACCAGCACCAGGGCGCGCGGCAGGCGAGCGGCCTCTACGACATCGCCGACGCCGCGCCGCACGGCACCTTCTGGCGCGACTCCCAGGACATCGGCGGGCCGCACGCGCCGTTCGACCTCAGCGACGAGACCGATCAGGGCGCCCCCCGTGGCCAGACGCAGTACTTCGAGGATCCTGCCAGCGCGGTCGCGAACGCGCCGCTCGGGCGTCAAGATCTCACGACCCTCGTCGACCCGTACGCGCTCGAGATGGATCAGGACTACGACTGCGTGCACAACTCGAACCCGAGCTGCAGCTACACGACGTACGGGCAGTTCTGCTTCCCCGAGACGTCGAAGCTCGGGACGACGATCTTCTCGCAGAACTACGGCGACTTCGAGCCGAGCTGGAAGCCCTCGGGGTGTCCGTAGGCGAGCGCGAGGAGCCGGCCGAGCTCGCGCCGGGCGAGGTCGTCGGCGGTCGCTACCGCGTGGAGGCCGTGATCGGACGCGGCGGCCTCGGCGTCGTGTACCGCGCGACGCAGCTCGATCTCGGGCGCGTCGTCGCGCTGAAGATGATGCTCCCGGCGGCGCTCGCCGCGGCCGACGGGCGCGCGCGCTTTCGCCGCGAGGCCGAGCTCGCGATGCGCCTCGAGCACCCGAACACGGTGCGCCTCTACGACGTCGGTGAGTCCGACGACGGCGCGCCGTTCATGGTGCTCGAGCACCTCCGCGGCCGAACGCTCCACGAGGAGCTCGAGGCCGTCGGCGCGATGTCGCCCGCGCGCGTCGCCGCGATCGGGGCGCAGGTGTGCCGGAGCCTCATGGAGGCGCACGCGCTCGGCATCGTCCACCGCGACATCAAGCCGTCGAACCTGTTCTTGTGCGACTTCTCGGGCGCGCGCGACTTCGTGAAGGTGCTGGACTTCGGCATCGCGAGGCAGCTCGGCGCCGAGCGCGTGACGCAGCAGGGCGCGGCGATCGGCACGCCCGCGTACATGAGCCCCGAGCAGGTGCGCGGCGGACGCGAGCTCTCGCCGGCGAGCGACACGTATGCGCTCGGGCTCGTGCTCGCCGAGGCGCTCACGAGCGAGCCTGTGTTTCACGGCGACTCCGGCGTCGCGGTCGCGATGGCGCAGCTCTCGAGCGACGCGCCGCCGCTGTCGGCCGACGTGCTCTCGTCGCCGCTCGGCGCCGTGATCGAGCGCGCGACGAACAAGGACATCGCGCGGCGCTTCGCGACCGCCGACGGCCTGCTCGCGGCGCTCGACGCTACGGCGCTCGTCCCGGACTCGGCCGCGTCGCCGGGCTCGGGCGCCGCGGAGCGCGCGAACCGCGTCGCGCTCGCCCCGACGGCGGAGATCTCGGCCACGCGCACGGGCGCGACGACGGCGCTCGCCACCGCGTCGACGAACCGCGCGCTGCTCGCCGTCGGCGGCGCGCTCGGCCTCGTCGCGGCCGCGTGCATCGTGTACGGCGTCGCCGCGCGGAGGGGGAGGGCGACGCCGCCCCGCGCGTCGGGCGAGCCGACGGCCGTCGCGCCTCGCCCCGGTCCGACCGCAGCGCCGCGGGCGCCCGGCCCCGCCCCGCGGATCGGCGCCCTCACGCCCGCCGTCCTCCGCGAGCGCGTGGTGCGCATCGGCTACACCGTGGTGCGCGAGAACAAGGTCGACATCGGCGACATGCACGGCGTCATGATCAGCACCACGGTCGGCGCCGCGGTCGAGCTCATGGACTTTCCGAGCGAGGCGCGCGCCGCCGGCGCGGAGGCCGGTTACAAGCGCGAGCGCGACATCCACTGTCTGCGCAGCGGCAGCCGCGTCGTGCTCGTCATCGGCCCCGACAGCCAACGCATGTTCGAGCTCGTCGTACGGCCCTGACGCTACTCGGCCTCGAGGGACGGGTAGCCGAGCGTGTGCGGCGGCGCGAGCGTCTCTTTCACGGTGCGCGGCGAGGTCCAGCGCATGAGGTTCCAGGCGCTGCCCGCCTTGTCGTTCGTGCCGCTCGCGCGCGCGCCGCCGAACGGCTGCTGCCCGACGACCGCGCCCGTCGGCTTGTCGTTCACGTAGAAGTTCCCCGCCGAGAAGCGCAGCGCGCGCCGGGCGTGCTCGACGAAGGCGCGATCGTTCGCGAACACGGCGCCCGTGAGCGCGTACGGCGTCGTCGTGTCGACGAGCTCGAGCGCCTCGTCCGCGCGCGCGTCGTCGTAGACCCACAGCGAGAGCACGGGCCCGAAGAGCTCCTCGCTCATCAAGCGGTGCTGAGGATCCGTGACCTCGACGATCGTCGGGTGCACGAAGAACCCGCGCTCGCCGTCGGTGTGTCCGCCGACGACGAGGCGGCACGCGGCGTCGGCCTTCGCGCGCGCGATCGCGTCCGAGAGCCGGGCGAAGGCGCGCTGATCGATGACGGCGCCCATGAAGTTGCGGAAGTCGGCCACGTCGCCGACCTGGATCGACGCGACGAGCTCGCCGAGCTCGCGCTCGAGCTTCGGCCAGATCGATCGCGGCACGTAGGCGCGCGACGCGGCCGAGCATTTTTGCCCCTGGTACTCGAACGCGCCCCGCACCAGCGCGACGGCGAGCGCGCGCACGTCGGCGCTCGCGTGCGCGAACACGAAGTCCTTGCCGCCCGTCTCGCCGACGACGCGCGGGAAGCCCTTGTAGCGATCCGCGTTCTGGCCGACGCGCTTGAACATGCTCTTGAAGATCGCGGTCGAGCCCGTGAAGTGCACGCCCGCGAGGTCCTCGTCGTCGAGGCAGCGCTCGGTGATCTGCGCCGCGTCGCCCTGCACGAGGTTGATGACGCCGGCGGGGAGGCCCGCCTCGCGGAGGAGCTCGAGGACGTAGTGGCCGGACAGCATCGCGTTCGGCGACGGCTTCCACACGACGGTGTTGCCCATGAGCGCCGGCGCCGACGGCAGGTTCCCCGCGATGGCCGTGAAGTTGAACGGCGTCGACGCGAAGACGAAGCCCTCGAGCGGGCGGAGCTCCGACGCGTTCCACACGCCGGGCGAGCTCGCGGGCTGCTCGGCGGCGAGGCGCGCTGCGAAGTGCACGTTGAAGCGCAGAAAATCGACGAGCTCGCAGGCCGAGTCGATCTCCGCCTGGTGCGCGGTCTTGCTCTGCCCGAGCATCGTCGCGGCGTTGAGCGTCGCGCGGCGCGGCCCGGCGAGGAGCTCGGCGGCGCGCAGGAACACCGCCGATCGCGCCTCGAGCGGGAGCGCGGCCCAGCCCGCGTGCGCTCGCTTCGCCGCGCCGATCGCCGTCGCGACGTGCGTGAGATCGCCCTGGTGCGCGCACGCGACGACGCGCGAGCGATCGTGCGGCGGCCGCACCTCGAGCGTGTGCGACGTGTGCACGTCGCGCCCGTCGATGAACAGCGGCACGTCGATCGTCTCGCCGCTCATGCGCGCGAGCTCCGCCTTCAGCGCCGCGCGCTCGGCGCTCCCGGGCGCGTACGACAGCACGGGCTCGTTGACGGGGTGCGGCGGCATCGCGATCGCGTCGATCATGGCGGCGAGTCTTCCACGTCGCCCGGCTCGGATCGACTACGATGCGCGCCGTGCGAACGCTCGACCCCGCGCCGACGTCGCTGCTCGACGATCACGGCGCGCCGCGCTTCGGGAGCTACCGCGGCGCGCTGCCGCCGGTCGATTTGACGTCGCTCGCGCGCCGCTCCGACCTCGTGACCAAGCGCAAGCGCTGGCTCTACGTCTCGATCGCGACGGCCGACGTCTACATCGCCGCGGCCGGCATCCACCTCGGCTACGCGACGCAGCTCTTCGCCTTCGTCTACGACCGAAAGGAGCGGCGCATGCTCGCGGATCGCTCGGCGATGGGCGCGCCCGTCGGGCAGCGCTTCGGCAGGACGCCCGACACCGAGGCGATCGCGCTCAAGGCGCTCGGCGGCTCGTTCGAGCTCATGCCCGACCCTGGGGACCCACGTCGCTCGCGCCTCGCGTTCGAAATCGGCGACGTGCGCGCGACGTGCGAGCTCGATGGGACCGACGCGCCGAGCCCGATCGGCGTGGTCGCGAAGATCCCGGGCGGCGTCGTCGACGCGACCGAGAAGCGCGCGCTCCTCCGCGTGAAGAAGGGCAGCGCGCGCGTCGGCGCGCGCGAGATCGACCTCGCCGGCGCGATCGCCGGCTACGACTACACCCACGGCCTGCTCGCGCGGCGGACGGCCTGGCGATGGTCGTACGGCCTCGGCCACGCGAAGACGGGCGAGCGCGTCGCGTGGAACCTCGTCGAGGGCTTCGTCGGCGAGCCCGAGTGCGCGCTCTGGATCGACGGCGAGCTCCACGGCGTCGGCGTCGGCCAGTTCACGTTCGACGCCGCGCAGCCGCTCGAGCGCTGGGCGATCAAGAGCGCGTGCGGCGCCGTCGACGTGACGTTCGCGCCGGGCGCGCTCCACGCCGAGAAGAAGGACTTCGGCGTGGTCGCGTCGCGCTTCGTCCAGCCCGTCGGCGTGTACCGCGGCGCGCTGCGCGTCGGCGAGCGCACGCTCGAGATCGAGGACGTGCTCGGCGTCGCCGAAGATCAAGACGTGCTCTGGTGAGGACCCCCCGCTCGAGCTCTACACCACGCACGACACCGACCTCGCGTGCGACGCCGGCTTCAAGTTCACGTACCTCGAATCGGGCACGCACCTGCACATCGATCAGAACGCCGCGTACGACCTGCGTGCAGGAGTAGCGTCGCTCAAGTCTGCGCGGGGGGCGCACCGCTCGCGACGAGCGCGTCGAGGTCGGCCTCGGTGATGAGCTTCGTACCGAGCTTGCGCGCCTTCACCGCCTTGCTCGACGTCGACTCGGGGTCGGCGATGACGAGGTAGGTGAGGTCCTTCGTCACGCTCGCGAGCACGCGGCCGCCGCTTCCTTCGACGAGCGCGGTGAGCTCGCCGCGCGGCCGCGAGCTCGCGCCGGTGAAGCAGAACGAGAGCCCCGCGAGCGGCCCCTCGGCCTCCTGCGTGATCGGCTCGACGCCGACGGAGAGCAGGTGCTCGATGTCCGTGCGCCGCGCCGCGAGGCCCTTCAGGATGTTCGCCGCCTTGATCGGCCCGAGGCCGGGAACGGCGGCGAGCTCGGCCTCTTGCGCGGCGAGGAGCTTGTCGAGCGACGAGAACCCGGCCGCGACGAGCAGGCGCGCCGTCTGCAACGCGAAGCTCTCCATGCCGAGGCCCGCGATGAACACGGGCAGCGTCACGGGCAGGCGCGCCTTGAGCTCGGCGAGCGCCTTCTGCGCGCTCTTGTCGCCCTTGCGCTCGAGCGACGCGATGTCCGTGAGCGTGAGCTTGTAGAGGTCGGCGGGCTCGCTCACCTTGCCCGACTCGACGAGCTGCGCGATGAGCTTGTCGCCCCACTCCATCGCGTTGATCGCGCCGATCCAGTTCTGGATCCGGCCCTCGACGATCGCGGGGCAGACGACGTTGCGGCAGACGAGGTACTCGCCCTCGACGACGATCGCGGCGCCGCAGCGCGGGCACGCGGTCGGCGGCTCGTTCGGCGCGCCGCGCCGCTCGACGACCTCCTCGACGTACGGGATGACGTCGTTGCGGCGCGAGACGAGCACGTCGTCGCCGACGCCGATGCCGAGCGCGCGCACGTTCGCCGCGTTGTGGAGCGAGGCGCGCTGCACGGTCGCGCCTGCGAGCTCGACCGGCGCGACGATGGCGACCGGCGTGATGCGCCCGCTCGGCCCCGTGTCCCACGTGACGGCGACGACCTGCGTGATCTTCGCGGGCGAGGCGAACTTGAACGCGATCGCGCCGCGCGGCCGGTGGTTCACGTCGCCGAGCGTCGCCTGGAGCTCGAGGTCGTCGACGTACACGACGAGCCCGTCGATCTCGTAGTCGAGGCCGCCGCGCGTCTCGCTCCCGTACTTCTCGTAGAGCGCGAGCACCTCGTCGATCGAGCCGAACGCCGTGCGCGGCGTCGCGAGGCCGAGGTCGCGGAGCCACGCGAACTTCTCGCGCTCGGTCGCGAACGCGACGTGATCGGCGACGTCGTAGAAGAGCACCGTCAGGAACTTCGACCCCTGTCCGTCGTGCCGCTTCGACGTGCCGGCGGCGGCGTTTCGCGGGCTCGTCACGCCGGCGAACAGCGGCTCCTTCATGTCCGAGAGCTTGAGGATGATCTCGCCGCGGAGCGACGCCGTGCGCTTGTCGGGGAGGCGAGCGGGGACGCCCTTCATGCGCGCCACGTTCTCGGTGATGCGCTCGCCGACCTCGCCGTCGCCGCGCGTGATCGCCTCGCGCAGCTTGCCGTCGCGGTAGATGACCTCGATCGAGATGCCGTCGAGCTTCTCGGCGACGAAGAGCGCGTGAGCGACCGCGCCCTTCTCGTCCTTCGCGAGGAGCTCCTCGCAGCGCGCGAGCCAGGCGCGGAGCTCGGCCTCGTCGACCGCCTTGTTGAGCGAGCCCATCGGGATCTCGTGCCGCCCCTTCGGCCACTCGCTGACGAGCGCCGACGAGCCGACGCGCGCGAGCACGGGGTGCGTCGGATCGATCTTGCGGAGGTCGTCCTCGAGCGCGTCGTACGCCGCGTCGCTGAGCTCGGGATCGCCCGCGTAGTAGCTCGCGCGGAGCGCCTCGAGCCGCGCCGCCAGCGCGTCGGCCTTCGCGCGCGCGGCGGGCGCGAGGTCGATGCCGCCGGTCGTCTCGGCGGGCTTCGCAGGCGGCTTCGGCGCGGCGGGCGCGCTGGTCTCGAGCGGCAGCGGGAGGGTCGGCTCGCTCGGTTCGGGCGCGGCGGCGGCGTCCTTCGAGGTCTTCTTCCGGGCCATGTCGCGCCGAGCCTACTCGAACTCGGCCTCGCCGCCGCGCAGCGCGGCCTCGACGAAATCGTCCATGCCCATCGTCATGCCGCGCGGGATGTCCGCGCGCGAGAATAGCCTCGCCTCGCGGATCTCGAGCGGGTTCGACGGCGCGCGGGTCGGCGGCTCGATGCGCGCCGTCACGACGATGGTCACCGCGTGGAAGCGCGGATCGCGGTCGGGGCGCGAGTACACGCCGACGACGCGCTCGACCTTGGCGTCCTCGACGCCCGCCTCCTCGAGGAGCTCCCGCGCGAGGCCGGCGCGCAGCGTCTCGCCCCACTCGAGCGTCCCGCCCGGGAGCGCCCACGTGCCGGTGTCGCCGCGCTTGATGAAGAGCCACCGATCGTCGTCCGTGTGGCCCGCGGCGCAGACGCCGACCACGGGCCGTCGAAGGAGGTGACGCGCCGCCTCCTTGGCGAGGACGAGCACGCCCTTCGGGAGCGAGAGCAAGCCAAAAGGCTGTCGGTTCGAGGGCACGGGCGGCGACATGCTCGAAGAAGTTGGGGGAAGCCGCGCGCGAGCGCTACGATGACGGCTATGCGGCGCCTGGCTTCTCTCGGCTTCTTGGTAGTCGTTCTCGGGTGCACGGACAACTCGCATCCCGGCGCTCTGCCGAACGAGGTCCCGAACGACGCAGGCGCCCACTTCGGCGCGGGCCAGAGCGCGACCATCGCGAGCACCGGCACCGGCTTCGGCGGCTTCGGCGGCTCCACCGGCGCGAGCATGGCGGTCGACGACTGCACGTGCGTCGCCTCGTACAACGACAACCCGGCCTGCCAGACCTGCTGGAACGCTGCAAACAGCGCCACCTGCTTGGGTGAATTCGACATCTGCTTCGATGACGTGACCGGCCAGTCGACGTGTCCGGACGTGCTCCAGTGCATCCGCAGCTGCGGGACGGACTACACCTGTCAGAAGACCTGCTTCCTCGCGAGCTCGAACCCGGACGTCTCGTTCTTCAACGCCTACCTCTCGTGCGTGTGCACGGCGTGCGAGTCGGTGTGTACGGAGCCGGTGCCGCTTGACTGCAGCATCCCGCCGTCGACGTCGGCGAGCTCGGGCAGCGGCGGGTTCGGCCCGTAGCGTCGACTCTTCGACGAGAATTGGCGCGCCCGCGCCCGTCGCCGGTACCATTCCCTCATGCGCATCTCCGGCCTGGTGACGATCGGTGCGGTCCTCAGCGGCGTCGCCGCGATCACGCTCGTCGGCCCGTCGGGGTGCTCCGGCTTCGACCACCCGGGCCCGCTGCCGAACGAGGTGCCGAACCTCGGCGTGCTCCTGCAGCAGAACGCCGTCGCCGCGGGCGCGGGCGGCGCTGGAGGCGGGCCGGCCGACCTCTGCGTCTGCGTGGCGTCGCTGAACGACCCGTCGAACCTCGCGTGCGGTGACTGCATCGCCAACCTCGCGACGAGCACGTGCGTGACGCAGGCGGACGCGTGCGCGGCCGACAGCGCCCTCGGCCAAGGTGGCTCCCCCGAGCAGAGCTGCGCCGACGTCCAAGCATGCCTCAAGGCTTGCCAGTCCTCGGCCGATCCCGTGCCGTGCTCCCAGGCTTGCGTGCTCCCGTTCACCTCCACGCCGGGCCGCGTCGAGTTCGGCAACGTGCTCGCGTGCGCGTGCGAGCTCTGCGGCTCCGCGTGCAACTACACGACGGCCCCGGCGACGTGCGGCGTCGACGGCACGGGCGGCTCGGGCGGAGCCGGCGGCGCCTCCGGTGGAGGCGGCGGGGCGAGCGCGGTGGGCGGCGCCGGCGGCCACTGACCGCGGCCGCGGCGATCAGCGCGCGGGCTCGTCGCTCCGGTACTCGGCGACGTTGATCCCGTACTTCTTCATCCAACGGTGGATCTGCATCCGCTCCTTGCCGAACTCGCGCCCGACGGCGGCGACGTTGCCGCGGTGCTGCTGGAGCAAGCTGCGGAGCTCCTGCTCGTTCGGCACGTGCGTCTTCACGGCGGGCGGAGCCGCGTGGTGGTGCTGCTGCGGCACGTACGGCGACCCCGGGCTCGTCGGCGAGGGCGCGGCGGCCGCGTAGGGCTGCTGCGCGCGGTGCTTCACGCCATAGCCCTTCATCACGTCCTTGATCTCGTCGGGCAGCTGCGGCGCGTCGAGGAACGACGCGTCGCACAGGGCGATCCCGCGCTTCATGATCGCCTCGAGCTCGCGCACGTTGAACGGGAAGTCGTAGTGCAGGAGCCCCGTCATGAACGCGAACGTGAGCCCGAGATCGGGCCGGCCGTGGCGCGCGAGCATCGCGCGACAGAGCGCGTAGATGTCCTCTTTGCGCTCGCGGAGCGGCGGGAGCGTGAGGCTGTACTCGTTGAGGCGCGCGAACAGATCGCCACGGAATTTCCCCTCGCTCTGCAGCTTGCCGAGGTCGCGGTGCGTCGCGCAGACGACGCGCACGTCGACGCGCTCGGGCAGCGTCGCGCCGACGGGGATGACCTCCTTCGACTGCAGCACGCGGAGGAGCTTCGCCTGCGCCTCGAGCGGCATGTCGCCGATCTCGTCGAGCAGGAGCGTGCCGCCGTCGGCCGAGCGGACGAGGCCCATCTTGTCGCGGTCGGCTCCCGAGAACGCGCCGCGCTTGTAGCCGAAGAGCTCGCTCTCGAGCAGCGGCGCGGGGATCGCGGCGCAGTTCACGGCCTGGAACGCGCCTCGGCGGCCGCTCCACTCGTGGAGCTGCTTCGCGAACACCTCTTTTCCGGTGCCGCTCTCGCCGAGGAGCACGACGCTGATCTCGCTCTTCGACACGCGCCGGAGCGCGCTCGCGAGGCGGTCGACCTGGTAGCCGCCGACGATGGCGCCCTTCGCGCCGACGTCCTGCGGATCGTTGAGCGCGGCGCCGAGGATGACGCCGTCGATGCGGTAGCGCGCGAAGCTCTCGGCGCCGGCCTGCACGAACTTGAAGATCGCGTCGCCGATGCGGATCTCGTGGCCTTGCTCGAGCGCGACCTCGGTGACGAACTCGCCGTCGACGAGCGTGCCGTTGCGGCCGCCGAGGTCTTGCAGCATCCAGCGGCCATCCATGTAGTGGACGCGCGCGTGCTGCCGCGAGACGGCCGCCTCGGGGATGCAGATGTTCGACGCGGGGTCGCGCCCGATGACGAGATCGCGCTCGTGCAGCAGGTACGCGGGCGAGAACTGCTGGAACGTCGGCGCGAACAGGAGCACCAGCCCCGCGCGCGTGCCCTGCGCGCCGCCGGGCGCGGCCGCGAAGCCGTACACCTGCATCGACGCGGTGGTGGGGCTGACCGGGGTGCCGGCGAGCGGGAGCGGAGGCGCCTTGGGGCGATCCTCGGGGGGCACGGGACGCAGTTTAGCGAATCTTGTCGCCGCGCGGCTCGCGATCGCTCGTGAATCGTGCGCGCGCTCGGTGGGGCGCCGCGATGCCGGGCGGTTTCGCTAAGCTCGCGGCCCATGGACCGCGCCGTCGTCGTCGCCGCCGTGCAGCTCTCGAGTCAGGGCGAGGTCGCCGAGAACCTCGCGAAGGTCGACGCGCGCGTCGCCGAGGCAGCCGAGCGCGGCGCGGAGCTCGTCGTTCTCCCGGAGAATTTCGCATACTTCGGCGACGAGGCCGGCAAGCGCGCCGTCGCCGAAGACCTGTCGTCGGCCGACGGGCCCATCGCGACGCGCCTCGCGGAGCTCGCGCGGCGTCATCGCGTGCACCTCGTCGCTGGCGGCGTCCCCGAGCGCGCCGTCGACGACGCGCGGCCCTACAACGCGTGCGTCGCGTTCACACCCGACGGCGCGATCGCGGCTGTGTACCGAAAGCTACACCTCTTCGACGTCGAGCTCGGCCAGGGCAACACCTACCGCGAGTCCGCGTCGACCACGGCCGGCGCCGATCCTGTCGTCGTCGAGCTCGCGGGCGCGAAGGTCGGCCTCTCGGTCTGCTACGATGTGCGGTTCCCCGAGCTCTACCGGGCCCTCAGCGCGCAGGGCGCCGAGATCCTCGTCGTGCCGGCGGCGTTCACGCTGACGACGGGCAAGGACCACTGGCACGTGCTCCTTCGGGCGCGCGCGATCGAGGCGCAGGCCTACGTCATCGCCGCGGCGCAGTGGGGCAAGCACCCGCGTGGCCGCGCCACGTTCGGGAAGTCGTGCGTCGTCGATCCGTGGGGTGAGATCGTCGCCCAAGCATCCGAAGGAGAAGGAGTCGTCATCGCGAGGCTCGATCCGGCGTACCTCGCGCACGTGCGCGCGATCCTGCCGGCGCTCGCGCACCGGCGGCTCTAGCGGCGCGCGATCAGACGAGGATGGCGGGCGGCGCTTCGACGGCCTCGGGCGACGACGCAGGGGCGGGCGGCGGGGCGCTGTCGCCGGTGCGCTTCGACAACAGCGCGCGGAGCTCGGCCGGGCGGCGGAAGCCGACGCGGCGGGCGACGTCACCCTCGGACGCGCCCTCGGCGAGCAGCGCGCGGGCGCGCTCGGCGCGGATCTCGTCGTAGAACACGTGCGGCGAGCGGCCGAACGCGGCGCGGAACTGGCGCGCGAAGTGGAACTCCGAGAGATCGAGGTCGAGCGCGACCTCGTACGAGCGGATGCGCTGCCCGCCCTCGGCCGCGGCGCGGATGCGGTCGCGCGCGACCTTCATGCGCTCGGGCGTGGTGCGCGGGATGGCCGGGGCAGGCGGCCGCGGGATCATCGGCCGCTGCATGGCCGGGTTCATCGGCGCGACGCCGGACGGTCGCGCAGGGGGCACCTGCGGTCGCGGCGCGTGGACGCGAGAAAAGTTGAAGGCGGAGGGCGTCATGAAATGAGACGGAAGCGCGTTGCTCACAGGAACCTCTCCGGTCGCGGGGGGTCTGCTTCGTCGTCGCGCTGTCTTGCGCGTCTGACGAGCGTCGCGATCATTCCAAGCAACGGCCGGGCCCAACTTCGCCACACTTCGAAAATTCGCCGAATAGGCGTCAATCCCCGGGCGTAGGCTCTCGGCCAGGCCTCGAGCGCGAACACCAGGATTATCCGGTGTGACCGAGCGTTCACGACGCCAATCGACGCCAGCCCCCGCGTGCGTCGCTACGCGCCCGCCGGCCGGCGGAGGCGCGCGAACCGCTCACAGATCGAGCTCGGCGTGGGGCGCGCGCTCCATGATGAATTTGAAGCGCGCTTGCGCGTCCTTGCCCATCAGGTCGTTGAGGATGCCGTTCACGGCCTCCTCGTCCTCGATGACGACGCGGAGCGGCCGTCGCCTGCGCGGGTCGAGCGTCGTCGCCTTGAGCTGCTCCGCGGCCATCTCGCCGAGGCCCTTGAACCGCGAGATCTCGACCTTCGCGTTCTTGGGCAAGCTCGCGATGATGCGGTCGCGCTCGGCGTCGTCGAGCGCGAACGACGTCTCCTTGCCGTGATCGACGCGGTAGAGCGGCGGCTGCGCGAGGAAGACGTGGTGGCCGCGCAGGAGCCCAGGCAGGTGCCGGTAGAAGAACGTGAGCAGGAGCGTCGTGATGTGGTGGCCGTCGCTGTCGGCGTCCATCAGCAAGAAGACCTTGCCGTAGCGGAGCTTCGACGCGTCGAAGTCCTTGCCGATGCCGCAGCCGAGCGCGCTCACGATGTCCTGCAGCTCTTTGTTGTTCGAGACCTTCGCGCTCGAGGCCTGCTCGGCGTTCAGGACCTTGCCCTTGAGCGGCAGGATCGCCTGCGTGCGCCGGTCGCGGCCTTGCTTCGCGGAGCCGCCGGCGCTGTCGCCCTCGACGATGAAGAGCTCGCTCTCGCCAGGATCGGTGCTCGAGCAGTCGGCGAGCTTGCCCGGCAAGTTCAGGCGGTGGCTCACGGCGCTCTTGCGGACGATCTGCGTCGCCTCGCGCCGCGCCTCGCGGGCGCGAGCGGCGAGCGTCGCCCGCGCGACGATGGCCTCCCCCGTGGTGCCGTTCTCGAGGAGCCACTGCTCGAGCGCCGCGCGGACGACGCCCTCGACCGCGGCGGCGACCTCGGGGTTGTTGAGCCGGTCCTTCGTCTGGCCCTGGAACTGCGGGTCGTGGACGTACACGCTCAGGATCGCGACGATGCCCTCGCGGATGTCGTCGGCCGTGAGCGTCACGCCCTTCGGGGCGATCTTCTTCGCGTCGACGAAGGCGCGCACGGCCTTCACGATCGCGCTCGAGAAGCCCGACTCGTGCGTGCCGCCGGAGCCGGTCGGGATGCCGTTCACGTACGAGCGCAGGTGCTCGTCGGTCGAGTCGGTCCACTGGAGCGCGGCCTCGAGCCGGACGCCGTTCTCTTTCGCGACGTAGAACAGCGTCGGGTGCGTCGGCGCGTGGCCGCGCTGCACGACGAGCTTCGGCAGGTACTCGGCGATGCCGTTCGGGTGGTGGAACTCGACGGACTCGCCCGTCGACGGGTCCTTGAACGTGATCGTGAGCCCGCCGTGGAGGTACGCCTTCGCCTCGAGCCGCTCGCGCACGATGTCCGCGTCGAAGCGCCGCGCCTCGCCGAAGATCTCGCGATCGGGCCGGAAGTGCGTGATCGTGCCGTGCTTGCGCGTCGCGGCGCCCTTCTTGAGCTTCGACGTCGGGATGCCGCGCGCGTACGACTGCGTGTGCTCGAAGCCGTCGCGCAGGACGCGCACCTCGAGCTCCTCGGACAGCGCGTTGACGACGCTCGAGCCCACGCCGTGGAGGCCGCCCGAGACCTTGTAGCTCGCGTGGTCGAACTTGCCGCCGCCGTGGAGCGTCGTCATCACGACCTCGACCGCGGACTTCTTGAGCTCGGGGTGGGTGTCGACCGGGATGCCGCGCCCGTCGTCGGCGACGGTGACGCCCTTGAGATCCGCGTCGAGCGTGACGTCGATGCGCTTCGCGTAGCCGTTGATCGCCTCGTCGATCGAGTTGTCGACGATCTCCCACAAGAGGTGGTGGTAGCCGCGGCCGTCGGTGCCGCCGATGTACATCGCCGGGCGCGCGCGCACAGGCTCGAGGCCCTTCAGGACCTTGATGTCCTGCGCGGTGTACTTGCCGCCCTCGACAGGGCGCGGCGGCGGGAGCGTGCTCGCGGCCATCACGTCACCTCGAGCGTGGGTGCGACGACGGGCGGCGGGACGAGGCGCGCGAACCGATCGCGCTTCACGAGCTGGGGGCCCTTGTCGGCGCGCGAGCCGAGCACGCTCTGCAGCGTCACGTCCATCGTCTTGCCCTTCTCGGTCTCGAGCGTGACCGTGTCGCGCGCGGCGAGCGCCAGCGCTGCGCCGACGAGGCGCTCGCCCTCGTCGAGCTTGATGACCATGGCGCCCTTGCCGGCGCCGGAGAGCACGCCGATCTCGGCCACCTTCACGCCGAGGACGTGGCCGTCGGCCGCGGCGCAGACGATCGCGTCGTCGTCGCCGATGGGGAGCACGGTCATCACCTCGTCGCCGTCGTTGAGGCGCGCATATTTGCGGCCCGCACGCGTCGACGGCTCGCGGTGGGGGCGATACGAGAAGCGGAAGCCGAGCCCGCCGCGCGTGACCGCGACGCCGTAGGGCGGCTCGGGCTCGGCCGCGCCCTCGGTCGGCGGCGGCGCGTCGAGCGCGCGGGGGTCGAGGCTCGTCATCGCGATCATGCGCTCGCCGTCGGCGAGCTTGAAGAGCTTCTGCACCGGGTCGCCGTAGCCGGTCGACGGCGGCACGTCGTGCACGCGGCACACGTAGCAGACGCCGAGGTTCGAGAAGAACGCGAGCGACGCGCGCGTCGAGCCGGCGACCGCGGCCATCACCGAGTCGCCGTCACGCAGGCGAGTCCCCGCCGGGTCCTTGAGCTCGCGCACGCGCTTCACCCAGCCCTGGCT
>DASYCF010000498.1:0-10629 GCA_036500365.1 Byssovorax sp. | reverse complement strand
CTCCAGCACGTACGTCTACAGCAGCCCGCGCACGAACCTCGCGTCCTGGGATTGCCTGCAGTCGGGCTCCGCGGGCATCACGTCGTACGCAGTCTGCTGCCGCTGAGCTGTTCAATCCTCCTTTGGACCCCACGTAGTCGTGCTCGTGCACGAGGACGAGCGGGAGCACGAGCGCGGAGACCACGCTCCTGCGGCTCCGGGCGTTCGCGTCGTCGACCTTGACCGCCGTGGCGGCCTGAAGAAACGTCCGGGCGGATGAAGTCTCCGCTCCCTTCGCTCGGCGTCGGCGTCCTGCCGGTCGCGCGCGGGCGGGGCGACGCGCTCGCGACCCAGGGGCGCGTCCGCTGGACCCACCGCGCGGCCCAGCGCGTCGAGGCGTCGGTCGAGGGCCACGAGGCGGTGGAGGTCACGATCACGCGGACGGATCGCACCCTCGTCGCGTGGTGCACGTGCGCCGACGCGAACCCCTCGCCGATGCCGTGCGAGCACGCGTGGGCCTGCCTCGTCGACGCCTGGCGCGAGGGGATGAACATCCTGCGCGGCTCCCCGCCGACGACGCTGCTCTGGCGCGGGCAGGCCACCCCGAACCTCCACCAGGTCGTCGAGAGCCCGCCTCCGCCGGCGGCGCGGGTCACGGCGAACGACGCGCCGACCTTCGCTCAGCTCGGCTTCGGCCGCCTGCTCCACGCGCCGCGGCGAGACGCGGCGCCTCCCCGAGCTGCGCCGACCCGAGCCGCGTTCTCCGCACCTGCGCTTCGCGGGCCCCCGCGGCCCGCGGCGAGGGACCTGCCGCGCCTGCACTACCTGTTCACGCCGGTCGACAGCGGCACCGACGCGCTCGAGGTGCAGATCCTCATCTCGCCCCCGCCGCGACGCGGGACCATCCCGCGCGGCACCTTCCAGATCCAACTGCACGCTTCGCGGCTCTACGACGGCTCCCCCGACGGCGACGCGCTCGACGCGATCCTCGGGCGACCGACGCCCGAGGCGAACGGGCGATACGGTCGCTTCACGGGGGTGATCCTCCGGGGCGCCGCACGCACGCGCGCGCTCGCGGCGGCGCTCGCCACGGGCCGCGGCTTCGTGCGCGAGCGCGAGGCCACGCCCGACGGCGCCGTGCCCCTCGTGCGCGACGACGGCCCTCCGTGGAAGCTGGCGCTCCGCGCGCGCGAAGCTCCCGACGGCGCGTGGCGGATCGAGGGCGTCCTCCGACGCGGCGACGCCTCGGTCGCGCTCGCGGACGCGCGGGCGGTCTTCTCGGACGGCGCGATCGTCGACGACCGCCTCGCGCGCTTCGACGACGACGGCGGGGCCTCGTGGGTCGACCTGCTCCGCCTCCACGGCGCGTACACCTGCACGGAGCGGCTTCGAGGCGCCTTCCTCGACGAGCTCTTCGCTCGCGTCAGGCACCCCGAGCTCGAGCTCCCCGAGGGCCGCGCGATCGAGATCGTCGACGGGACCCCCGAGCCCCGACTGGTCATCGAGCCGGGTGATCGGCTCGCGCTCTCGGCGAAGCTGTCGTTCCGTTACGAGGGCGCGGTCGTCCCCGCGGGGCGGCTCGGCGCGACCGCGTACGACGCGAAGCTGCAGCGGCTCGTGCGGCGCGATCCGGAGGCCGAAGCGCGGGCCCGCCAAGCTGCCCTCGACGCGGGCCTTCGCGCCGCGCCGCGCGCGGCCGCCGACGATCTCGAGATCGCCCCCGACCGCTTCACCGCGGCCGCGGAGGCGCTCCTCGCCGCGGGCTTCCGGGTCGAGGCCGCCGGCGCCGTCTACCGTCGGAGCGGCTCGGTGCATCTGCGCACGAGCTCCGGTGTCGACTGGTTCGAGGTGCGAGGCGACGTCGAGTTCGAAGGCGCGTCCGTCGATCTG
Organism: Byssovorax sp.; assembly: GCA_036500365.1. GTDB lineage: Bacteria > Myxococcota_A > Polyangia > Polyangiales > Polyangiaceae > DASYCF01. Next base: position 8,760 of record DASYCF010000498.1, on the reverse strand, counting down.
TCGGCCGTGCTCGAGGCCGCGCGCCGCGGCGACACGTACGTCGTGCTGGGCGACGGCACGCTCGGGCTCTTGCCGGACGAGTGGCTTCGGCGCCACGGCTTCCTGACCCGCCTCGGCGAACGGCGCGGCGAAGCGATCCGCTTTCGCCGCGCGCAGGTGGGGATGCTCGACTCGCTCCTCGCGGCGCACGCGGCGGACGCCGATCCCCTGCTCCGCCGCGCGCGCGACGAGCTCCGCAGCTTCGAGGGGATCAGGCCCGAGGATCCCGGCCCGCGCTTCACCGGGACGCTCAGGGGCTATCAGCGCGAGGGCCTCGGCTGGCTTCGCTTCCTCGAGCGCTTCGGCTTCGGCGGCTGTCTGGCCGACGAGATGGGCCTCGGCAAGACGATCCAGGTGCTCGCTCACCTCGCCTCGCGAGAGCGCAAGGGGCCGTCGCTCGTCGTCGCTCCCAAGTCCCTCGTTTACAACTGGCGCAACGAGACCGCGCGCTTCGCGCCTTCGCTGCGCGTCCTCGAGCACGCGGGCGCCGCGCGCCTCTCGACGCGCCGGCGGTTCGAGGATCACGACCTCGTGCTCACGACGTACGGCACCCTGCGGCGCGACGCGGCGGCGCTCGCCGACGTGGCGTTCGACTACGTGATCCTCGACGAGGGTCAGGCCATCAAGAACGACGCGAGCGACACGGCCAAGGCGGCGCGCGTCCTCCGCGCCGAGCACCGCCTCGTGCTCAGCGGCACGCCGGTCGAGAACCACCTCGGCGAGCTCTGGTCGATCTTCGAGTTCATGAACCCAGGCATGCTCGGCGGCCTCGCGGCGTTCCGCGAGGTCATCGCGACCGACGCCGCCGAGGCCGCAGCGACTCCGCTGCCGCGGGTCGCGATTTCAGCGACTCCGCTGCCGCGGGTCGCGATCGCGCGCGCGGTGCGGCCGTTCCTCCTCCGTCGGACCAAGGCGGCGGTGGCTCCGGAGCTCCCGCCGCGCGTCGACGAGACCCTCCTCTGCGAGCTGGGCGAGGAGCAGCGCGCCGTCTACGAGGAGCTCCGGCAACGCTATCGCGCCGCGCTCCTCGGCCGAGTCGCGGAGGAGGGCATCGGGCGCGCGAAGATCCACGTGCTCGAGGCGCTGCTCCGACTGCGACAGGCGGCGTGCCACCCGGCGCTCGCGGACGCGAGGTACGCAGACCGTGGCTCGGCGAAGCTCACCGCGCTCGCCGCGGCGCTCACGGGCGTGGTGGAGGGGGGCCACAAAGCGCTCGTGTTCTCGCAGTTCACGCGCCTCCTCGCCCTCGTGCGCGAGCAGCTCGATCACGACTGCGTCCCCTATGCCTACCTCGACGGGCAAACGACGGATCGCGAGGCGCAGGTCTCTCGCTTCCAGACCGATCCCGATTGCCCCGTGTTCCTCGTCAGCCTCAAGGCGGGCGGCACCGGGCTGAACCTCACCGCGGCCGAGTACGTCTTTTTGCTTGACCCCTGGTGGAACCCCGCCGTCGAGGCGCAGGCGATGGATCGGGCGCACCGCATCGGCCAGACGCGGACCGTGTTCACCTATCGCCTCGTGGCGAGGGACACGATCGAGGAGCGCATCCTCGGCCTTCAGCGCGACAAGCGCCTGCTCGCGGAGAGCCTCTTCGAGGAGTCGTCGAGCCTCCTCGCGGACCTGACGGCCGAGGATCTCGACGCGCTCCTCTCGTGACCGGCGGTTCGAAGCCCCTGCACGCGTCGTTCGCGCCGCTCACGATCCCCTCGACGGTCGTCGGCGACGTGATGATGCGATGACGGGGGGTAGCATCGACGCATGGTCGTCGTGTCGAACGCGGACCGCGTCGTCTTCCCCGAGATCGGCCGCACCAAAGGCGAGGTCGTCGCGTACTACGAGCGCGTCGCCGAGCTCCTCCTCCCGCACGTCGTCGGACGGCCGCTGTCGCTGAAGCGCTACCCGAAGGGCGTCGCCGGGCCGGGCTTCTTCCAGAAGAACGTGCCGCCGCACTACCCGGCGTCCATCGCGCGCTTCCCCGTGCCGCGCAGCGCCGCGGCGACGAAGGCGAGGAAGGGCAAGGCCGCCGAGGCGGAGGAGACCGTGTACCCGCTCATCGAGACGGCGGAGCACCTCGCCTACCTCGCCAACCAGGGCGCGCTCGAGTTGCACGTCACGACCGCGCGCGCGGCGGCGCTCCACAGGCCGGATCGGCTCGTCCTCGACCTCGATCCGCCGCCTGGCGCGACCGCCCTCGTGCGCGCGGCGGCGAAGCTCGCGCGGGCCGCGCTCGCCGACCTCGGGCTCGCGAGCGCGGTCGTCGCCACCGGCTCGAAGGGTTACCACGTGATCGCGCCCATCGCAGCGGAGGTCGACGGCGACACGCTGGCCGACGCGATGCAGAAGCTCGGCGCGCTGATGGCGGCCGCGCACCCCGATGTCCTCACGACGCGGTTCCGTATCGCCGCCCGCGGAGAGCGTGTGTTCGTCGACTGGCTCCGCAACCGAACCATGGCGACGGTCGTCGCGCCGTACTCGCTGCGCGCTCGACCGCGCGCGTCGGTCGCGACGCCGCTCGCCTGGGACGAGCTCGACGTCACCGCGCCCGACGCGTTCTCGATCGACGACCTCGCGCGCCTGCTCGACCGACCCGATCCGCTCGCGGAGCTCTCGAGCCGGCCCGCCGACCCGCGGCCGTTCGTCGCCGAGGTCGACGCGCGGTTCGAACGCGCGGGGCTCTCGATCGAGCCGTTCGACCGCTTCCGCTCGTAGGTGCGCGCCACGACGAAGTCCGGACGTCCGGACTCGGTCGCCGTCGTGGATCCTCGGGCGCCGGGCGACCCTCCGGAATCATCCGGTGCGGCCGCGCGCGTGCGCGAGTCGGTCGCTCGAACACGTCAGCGTCGGCGCGAGGGTAGGCTCGGCGCCGCGGAGCCGTTAGGCTGCGGGCCGAGCGCGCGATGGTCGAACGGACGACGGAGGGAGCTGTCGAGGTCGGGGCGGCCGATGAGCTCGCCCGAGGCACCAACGTCGGTCGCTACCGCGTCGAGCGCCTCCTCGGCCGTGGCGGTATGGGCGCCGTCTACGCGGCCGAAGACGTCGTGCTCGGGCGCCGCGTCGCGCTCAAGGTGATAACGCTCGGCGCCGCGGTGGAAGGATCGCGGGCCGACGAGGCCAAGGCGCGCCTCCTCCGCGAGGCGCGCGCGGCGGCGTCGCTCGACCACCCCAACGTCGTCGCGATCTACGACGTCGGCGAGCACGACGGCGCGCCGTTCTTCGCGATGGAGCTCGTCGCTGGCGCGTCGCTGCGCGAGCGCATGGGCGAACCGGCGACGGTCGAAGAGAAGCGCCGCTGGCTCGTCGACGTCGCCGAGGCCCTCGCCGCCGCGCACGACAAGGGCATCGTGCACCGCGACATCAAGCCGGAGAACGTGATCATCAAGCCCGACGGCCGCGCGAAGGTGCTCGACTTCGGCATCGCGCGGAGGCCGGCGATCGCCGTCGATCCAATCGCGCAGACGGCCGCACAGGGCGATGGGCTCGGCACCATCACGGCCGCAGGGGCGATCATCGGCACGCCGCTCTACATGTCGCCCGAGCAGCTCCACGGCGGCGAGATCGACGGCCGAAGCGATCAATTCTCGTGGGCCGTCGTCGCGTACGAGGTCTTCGCCGGGCACCCGCCGTGGGAGGGCCGCGACGCCGTCGCGCTGATCGCAAACGTCCTCGCCAAGGACGCGCCGCCGCTCGGCGACGCCGCGCCCACGACGGTCGCCCGGGTGGTCGAGCGCGCCCTCGCGAAGTCTCCGGCCGCGCGGTTCGGCTCGATGCGCGATCTGCTTGGTGGACTCGACCCGGCTGAAAACGTCCCTCCTCTCGAGGTGACGAGCCGGCGCAGGCGCGGGCTCATCGCAGGCGCCTCCGTCGCGCTGCTCGTCGCGGCGGCGGTCCTCGTCGCTCGCTTCGCTGCGACATCTTCACACCCCGCTCCCCCGCCGCTCGGCGCCTCGAGCGCGGCGTCGGCGTCGGTCTCGCCATCGACTCCTGCGGACGGGCCAGGCATCGCCGTCACCGATTTGCCGCTCCCGCGATCGAACGTTCCCGAGGCCCTGACGGCCTTCAAGACGGGGATGCAGGCGTTCCGCGACGGCGCGTCGGAGAGGGCGGCGCGGGCCTTCGCCGAGGCGCGCCGGCTCGATCCGGCCATGGGTGCCGCGTTCATCCCGCGCGCGCCGCCGATCGGCGCGAGCCCCGACGACATCGCCGAGCTCGTGCAGCAGGCGCTCGACCGGCGCGCGAGCTTGAGCGAGCACGACGCCCTCCACCTCGACGCCTTCGCGCCCTGCGCCCAGGGCCGCGCTGGCGACGATCGCTGGTGCATCGAGCGCTTTCGCGCGCTCACGCGCCGGATGCCGCGCGACGCCGAGACGTGGTTCTGGCTCAGCTTTCGCCTCAACGTCGGCGGCCGCATGGCCGACTCTCTCGCGGCCGCGCGTCGCGCCGCCGAGCTCGATCCACGGTTTGCGCCGGCCTTGGTCAACCAGAGTTGGGGAAACATGTACCTCGGCGACTTCGCCGCCGCACGGCGAGCCATCGAGAGCTGCCTCGCGGTGGGCCCGAGCCCAGACTGCCTCGGTGCGCGCGCGGAGCTGGAGGTCCAGCTCGGAGAGGGCAGCCACCTGGAGACGACCGCGAACGAGATGCTCGGCCTCGGCGCGAGCAGCGTCGCCACGGGCGCCAGCTATCTCGCGTCGGCCGAAGCGTGCCTCGAGCAGCCTGAGGCTGCGGTGCGTCGGGCCATGCAGCGTCGCGTCCTCGCGATGCCGGAGGCCATGCAACCCACGGAGCAGCTCATGAGTGACGTTTGGGTCGCCTGGATGTCCGGCGACTTCGAGGCCGTACAGCGGGCCAACGACGAGCGCGCGGACCGCCTCGAGGCGTCGGCGGATCTCCAGAAATACGCCGACGTGGCCACGCAACGCGTTCGGCTCGCGTACGAGACAGGCAAGGTCGCCGACGGCGCGGCGGTAGCCCGCGCGTACCTCGACGTGAAGAGCTCGCTGCGCGGCGCGGCGACGAGCGACGACGTGGCGCTCGGCGAGCAGTGCATGGGGATCATGTGGCTCGCGCTGCGGCGCGGGGGCAAGTTGACGAAGGAGGGGCTGCGCGCCGAGCGTGACCGCTACGTCGCGGAGTGGCGTCCGCGGCTCGGACCCGACTACCAGCCGTTCCTGTGGGTCGAGGCATACGTCCTCGCGGCCGACGACGCGGAGGACGCGCGCGAGGCGCTCGAGGCGATGCCGAGCTTCGGCGGCGCGCCACACAACTTCGCGAACATGCTGAACGACGGGAACATCGGCCGCGTGTACCAGCTCGCGGGCCGCGTCGACGAGGCGATCCCCTGGCTCGAGCGCGCGGCGCACGCCTGCCGGATGCCGTTCAGCGTTCGTCCCATCGAGGCGAGCCTCTGGCTCGGCGAGGCCCGTGAACAGAAGGGCGACAAATCAGGCGCGTGCGAAGCCTATTCGTTCGTGCTCAAGCACTGGGGGCACGCCAAGCCGAAGAGCGTCACCGCGGACGAGGCGAAGCGACGAAGCGCTGCGCTCGGCTGCGCGAGGTGAGCGTGGGGCGCGCCTCGGCGCGTCGTCACGGCGGACAAGCGAGGCTCTTGCGCCGCTTCCTCGCGTCCTCGGCCGTGAGGCTCCGCGGCTTCGCGTTGCCCCAACGCGCGAGGACGAGCGCGTACGCGGCGCAGGCCTTGTCTTTGTGGCCGAGCTGCTCCTCGACCTCGCCGAGGTCGCGCGCCGCCCAGACGGTGCGCGCGTCGCCGACGAGGCACGCATGAGCGGCCTGCTCGAGCCACGGGACCGCCTCCTCGCGACGGTTCGCCAGCGCGTACACGCGCCCGATCGCGCGCTGGTACGGCATCGTCTCGAACACCTTCGGCAAGCCACCGAACGAGGGCAGCACCTCGAGCGCCTCGCGCGCGTCGTCGGCGTCCCGCGCGAGCGACGCGTAGGTCGCCAGCCACAGGTAGGGTTGGAAGTCGCGCCCGAGGCGGGGCCGCCAGTCGGCCACGAAGCGGTCGCGCTCCACGCGCACCTCCGGCTTCGTCATCCGCCCTCCGTCGCGCAGCGCGTCGAGCGCCCACCATGTCGCGTGCTGATCGAGGCCGCTGTCCTCCTCGCGCCGCGAGCCCACGAGCGTGTCGTAGACGTCGAGGTAGGCGCGCGCCGCGCGCGCGGCGTCGGCGGGGCGGCCGGTCTCGCGCGCGGCGACGATGCGGTCGCGCGCCAGCTGGCCTTGCAGACCCATGCTGGGGTTCTCTCCGAGCAGCGTCGTCCCCTCGTCGAGGGCGCGATCGACCTCGGCGAAGTCGCCGCTCTGCACCGCGATCTGGAGGCCCACGAGGTAGCGAAGCCTGGGGCGCTCGTCCCTCGGGGCGGTGGCGAAGACTTGATCGAGGGCGCTCTTCATCGTGGCCGTGGGCCGACCGAGGCACGCGGCCGCGCGCGCCAACATGCGGAGGGCGTTGCGATCGGTCGAAGAGATGCCGAGCATCGCGCGCGCCGTCGCCTCGAGCCGCTCGCCCTGGCCGAGCTCGGCCTCGACGAAGCTCCGCGACAGCAAGCAGCCGATGCTGGGCGAGAGCGCCATGCACGCGTCGACGGACTTGTCCTCCTCGTCGAAGCGGCCGAGGTACTGGAGCGCCCACTGCTCCTGCATGCGCGCCCACGCGAACTTCGGATCGAGCTCGATCGCCGCCCGCTCCACGGCGAGCCACTCCTCGAAGCGGCCGGCCTCCGCGAGCTGGGCGCCGTGGAGGTTGACGAGCTCGGCGTCGCGCGGGTGCGCCGCCGCGAGCCGGCGCGTGCTCTCGACGCAATGACGATCGGCGCCCGCGCGCGACTGTGCGCACGGCAAGAGCGCGTCGAGCATGGCCGCCTCGTGCGGCGACAGCGCGGCCCGAAGCTCGGACGCCTTGCGGTAGAGCGTGTCCGTCTCGTCGTTCCATCCGCCGAGGATCGCGCGGCGCAGGTACGCGGCGCCGAGGTTCGGGTCGAGCTCGTAGGCGTGCTCGAAGGCATCCGCCGCTGCAGGCAAGGCGCCGTCGCGCCACGCTTGCATGCCCGCGCGGTAGGCGGCGAGCGCAGCCGGCACGTCGGACTTCGGCAGCGGCAGATCGGTCATCGCCACCGCGGCGAGCGCTCGCGCGGGCGGCGCGGCGGCGGTCGCGGGCGGCGCGGCGGCGCTCGAGCGCTGCGCGGTGGAGCCCGCGCGCGACGCGGCGACGACGCCGAGGGCGATCGCCGCGGCCCCTCCCAGCGCCACCAAGAGGGGCCAGCGACGCGACGCGGGGCGGGTGGCGGCAGCAGGGGTCGGCGCGAGCGCGGCCGGGCGCGTGACCGTCTCGACCGGCGCCGGGCCGAGCGCGTCGATCACGTCGCGCATCGACGCGAAGCGCGCGTCGGCGGACTTGGCGAGCGCGCGCGCGACGACCGCGACGAGGGCGGGCGGCGCGTCCGGCGATGCCGCCGCGAGCGACGGCGCGTCTCTGCCGAGGATGTCCGCGATGAGCGCGACCGCGTCGCGCGCGCTCCACGGCGGCCGCCCGGCGAAGAGCTCGTACGCGACGACCGCCCACGCGAACTCGTCCGCCCGCCCGTCGAGCGGACCGCCGTGGAGCTGCTCGGGCGCCATGTAGAGCGGCGTGCCGACGAGCGCGCCTTCGGCCGTGATGGTGGCGAGCCGATCGTCTCGGGCAGCCGTCGGCGCGCTCGGATCGACCGCGAGCACGGGGCGGCGAGCGATGCCGAAATCGAGCACCTTCGCGCGCCCGTCGCGCTTGACCATCACGTTCTCGGGCTTGACGTCGCGGTGCACGATGCCCTCGGCGTGCGCCGCCTCGAGCGCGCTCGCGACGTCGACGAGCCAGCCGAGCTTCTCGTCGGGCGTCGCAGGCCGCCGCATGCGCTCGCGCAGCGTCTCACCTTTGACGAGCTCCATCGCGAGGTACGCCGCGCCCTCGTGCTCGCCGACGTCGTACACGGCGACGACGTTGGGGTGCTCGAGCGACGCCGCGGCGCGCGCCTCGCGGAGCAACCGCGCCTTCGCCTCGGCTCCGCGCGCGTCGGCGCCCGCGGCCTCGAACGCGACGATCTTGAGCGCGACCTTGCGGCCGAGCGCGGTGTCTTCGGCGGCGTACACCTCGCCCATGCCGCCGCGACCGAGCAGGCCGTCGATCCGGTACCTGCCGACGCGCGAGCCCACCGCCATCGGGTGGGCGGAGCTCGGCGGAGCGTCGTCGACCATGAACCGGCGCAGCATAGCCGACGCCGCGCGCGCGACGCTCGCCGAGTCTTGTGCAGCTCGAGGGCGCGCTCGCTTACTTCCGCGCGACGCCCGAAGACGACGGCCCCGCCGACCTGCCGAAGCTCCGCGTGCGCGTCCCGTCTCGAAGACGAAGGTGCGCGCCAAGCCGTTCGCCGACGTGACCGTGGGCGAGCTCGCGGCCGCGCGCCGGCACGAGCTCGACCCGGAGGGCGACGGCCCGCCGCCGAGGCCCGAGGTCGCCGCGCACGCCGCCGCCGCCGCGCGCGGGCAGCGCGCGATGCGCGCGACGCTCGACCGCTCGAACGCGGCGCGCGCAACCTTCAGCCTCGCCAGCCGCGACGGCGAGGTGACGTTCGACGTGCGCGGCGTCGGTCCCGCCGCCCTCCGCGCCGTCGCCGACGCCCTCGCGGCGACGCGGTAGCGCGACCACCGATTGCCGACGAAGTCCGG
>DASYCF010000497.1:0-3060 GCA_036500365.1 Byssovorax sp. | reverse complement strand
CGATCAAGGCGACGCAGCGCGGCTCGATCGTCGTCACCGTGGAGCCGCGCGGCTCGTTCGTCGCGCTCGTCGTCGAGGACACGGGCGCCGGCATCCCCGCGCGCGAGATCGCGGCGATCTTCGAGGAGTACCGGCAGGCGGGCGACGCGCGGTCTCGCCGCGGCGGCGTCGGCCTCGGCCTCGCGATCTCGAAGCGGCTCGTCGGCATGCACGGCGGGACGATCGACGTCACGAGCCGCCTCGGCCAGGGCTCGACGTTCACCGTGTGCCTGCCGCGCTTCCGGGGCCTCGAGGAGGATATCTCGTTCGACCCGCGCTCGAGCGGGCGCTACTCGTCGCCGAGCCTCACGCCGCCGCCGCCTCCGTGGAGCGAGAAGTGACCTCGTCGATTTCGGACGCCGCGCCGTCGCGGCCGGGCGACGCGGCCGCCGCGTTCACGCGCGCGCTCTTGTTGCGGCAGATCATCGTCGGGCTCGCGGCGATGCTGGTGCTCGCGATCTTCGCGCACAAGCTCATCGTCCTCGACTGGGAGGTGACGATCGGCGTCTTTCGGGCGGGCGCGATCATCGGCCTCGCGTCGAGCGCGTCGACCATCACCGCGTCGTGGCTGCTCGCGCGCGCGCACGGGCCCGTCGTGCGCGCGATCGCGGCCGGCGGCGAGGAGGCCGAGGCCGTGTCGGCCGAGCAGATCGCGAAGCTCGCCGCGCTGCCGAACACGCTCACGGTGCGCTTCCTCATCGTGAGCGCGGCGTCGACGGCGCTGCTCGTCGCGCCGGGCGTGCGGCCGCCGCTCCTCGACGACGGGCGCGCGATCGGGCTCTTGATCCTCGCGGCGACGATCCTCGCGGCGTCGGCGCTGCCGCACTACGTGCTCGCGCGGCGCGCGACGCTCAAGGTGCTCGAGCGGGCGCCGCTCGAGCCGTTCTCGATCTTGCTCGAGGCGCTCGAGCAGGACCGCACGCCCGAGCGGCTCGTCGTGCGCAAGCTCCTGCTCGCGGTCGTGCCCCCCGTCGCGCTGCTCGGCGCGGGCGCCGTGCTCGTCTCGCACGCGCACCTCCGCACGCTCGCCGAGACGTCGAGCCGCACGACCGCGCAGATGATCGCGCGCACGGCCCTCGAGCCGTCGCCCGGGTCACGCGCCGCGCGCGACACCGCGATCGCCGCCGCCGCGCAGCTCGGCTTCGACGCGCAGGTCGCCGTCGGCGATCTCGGCGGGCCGACGCTCACGCGCGAGGAGGACGGGCGCATGTCGATCGGCGAGCCGGTCGACGACGGGCGCGCGGTCGTGAGCTTCACGCCGAACGTCGCGACGGGCGACACGACGAGCGGCGCCGTCATCGTCCTCGCCGCCGTGCTGCTCGCCGCGGTGTTCGGGAGCCTCTTCGGCAGCGCGTTCGCCGAGGACCTCGCGGGCGCGACGCGCAGCGTGCGCCTGCTCGGCACCGAGGACGTCATCCGCGGCGGCACGCGCATCGCACGCCCGGCGCGGTTCGCCGCCGTCGTCGAGCTCGGCCGCGCCATCGAGGGTCTGGCCGAGCGCTTCCGCGTGTTCGCCGCCGCGCAAGAGCGGGCGCTCGAGGCCAAGCTCGCGGGACAGCGTATGCGCGGCCTCCTGTTCGCGAGCGTGAGCCACGACCTCAAGAGCCCGCTCAACGCGATCCTCGGCTTCGCCGAGCTCTTGGCGACCGAGGAGCTGACGCCCGCGCAGGAGGAGAGCCTCGCGCTGATCACGCGGCGCGGTCGCGAGCTCCTCGCGCTCATCGAGACGATCCTCGACGCCGCGCGCGTCGAGGCCGGTCAGCTCACGCTCACGCCGAAGGAGGCCGAGGTCGCCGCCGTGCTCGCCGAGGCGACGCGCAAGGCGCGCGAGCTCGCCGGCGCGCCCGACGCCGCCGTCGACCTCGAGATCGCCGACGACCTGCCCGAGCTCACGCTCGACGCGACGTACGGCGTGCGCGCGATCGCCGTCATCCTCGCGCACGCGTTTAGCGTCGCGGCGCAGCGCGTGGGCAGGGCCGTCCGTGTGCGCGCGCTCGCCGACGACGACGGCGTGCGCCTCGACGTCGAGTACGGCCGCGGTCAGGTGACGGTCGAGGAGCTCGAGAACCTGTTCGCGCGGCGCGCCACGTCGCGCGCGCGCGGCATCACCCTCGGCCTCAGCCTCGCGCGGTCCGTCGTGGAGCTCCACGGCGGCAGCGTCGAGGTCGAGCGCGCCCCCGACGGCTCGCCCGTCGTGCAGGTGCACCTCCCCTTCGACGTGCCCGACGGGCCTCCGCGGCTGTCGTCGATCCCTGCGCTCGGGTGAGGCTTGCGGCCGGGGCAGCGCAGCGGTGTTCTGTGCTCGTGGAGGGTTTTCATGATCAAGACGACGCCTGGCTCGGCTGCGTGGCGGGGGTATCTTTGCATCGTGACCGCGGCGAGCGCCGCATGGCTCAGCGGAGGATCACCGGTTGGATCAGCAACGTCACGGATCTTCCCGCGGGGGTCTTCTGGATCTCGAGCGCCCGCACGCAGTCGAGCATCACCTTCTGGAGCGACGTCCTCGGGAGCGCGGGCACATGCGCCGCGGGCGTGCACGCAGTCGGCCTGTGGCACTCGACGGCGACGCTGCCGATCACGACCACGAGCGCCTGGTCGCACGAGCTCATCGAGACCGATCCGTACTTCAAGCGCTGCGCCGTGAACGCGTCGTCGCCGCCGCCGGGCGTCCTCGCGGCGGCCTACAGCATCGCCCCGAAGCCGCAGACGGCGGTGGCGTCCAACGGCGTGCTCTACGTCGCCATTCCGCACAGCCTCGACGCGACATCAAACCGCATGCGCGTCGAGCTCTACACGAAGCCGCCGCTCCCGCTCGGCTCGCCCTGGAGCCTGCTGAAGACGTTCTCGACGAGCGCCGATCACCAGCAGTGGCGGCCGACGCTGGCCGTGCAGCGCATCGGCTCCGAGACCGCGATCGCCGTCGGCTGGCTCGACACGTCGAACGCGAGCGGCGACGGGGGAACGACCTCCGCGGTCGGGTCGCTGTCGAGCGATGGCGGCGCGACGTGGAGCGCCCTCGCC
>DASYCF010000496.1:0-5214 GCA_036500365.1 Byssovorax sp. | reverse complement strand
TTCGCCGCGACCGCGCTCGCGGACGACCCGGCGGTGCCCGCGTTCGTGCTCGATCTCGCGCGCCACGAGCTCTCCGTGTACGCGAGCGGCAGCGCGCCGGACGCGCCGCCGGGCGCGCGGCGAGGCGCGGAGGACCTCGCGCTCGATCGCGGCGCCGCGTTCGACCCGTCGGTTCGCCTCGGCCGCTACGCGTTCGCCGTACACGAGCTCTCGGAGGATCCCGACGCGCGCGACACGCCGCGCGCGCTCGATACTCGCCTGCTCGCGTACCGCGACGCCGACGACACCGTTAGGTTCATCGCGCTCTCCCCGCTCGCCGCGGACGTCGTGCAGCGCCTGCTCGACGGCGCGACGCTGCGCGCGGCGATCGAGGGGGCGTGCGCGATCGGCGGCGTCGCGCTCGACGACGACGTGCTCGCCGGGACCGGGGCCGTGCTCGAGGATCTCGGCGCGCGCGGCGCGCTGCTCGGAGCGGCGCCGTGACATCCTGGCAACGGTCGTTGCCGTCGGCGGGCCTCGACGAACGCCGCCGGCGCGCGAAAGTGGTCCGTGCACCGCGTCGCAGGGGACAATCGGCGCTTCTTTCGCGCCGCGCCCACCCCGAGTACACCGTCGGGCGACGGCGTCGGCCGCCGCGACCGATGGACGAGGCCCAGCTCAACCGCGCGATGGATCGCTACGCGTGCGGCGACGCGTCGGCGTTCGCGGAGCTGCACGTCGGCCTCTGCCCGCGGCTCTCGGCGTTCCTCACGCGTATCACGGGCTCGAAATCGCTCGCGGACGACCTCGTGCAGGAGACGTTCTTGCGCATGCACCGGGCGCGCGCGAGCTTCTGCGCGGGCGGCGCCGTGATCCCGTGGGCGTACGCGATCGCGCGGAACGTGCACATCGACCACGCGCGCGCCGCCAAGCTCCGCGCGACCGAGCGGCTCCCGAGCGACCCCGGCGCCGAGGGCGAGGCGCCGCCCGGCGCCGACGGCGAGTCGCAGGCGATCGCGCGCGAGCTCATGGGCGTCGTCGAGCGCGTGCTCGCCGGGCTGCCACCTGCGCAGCGCGACGCGTTCGTGTTGCTTCGCTACGAGGGCCTCGGCGTGCAAGACGCCGCCGCCGTCCTCGGGACGACGCCGACCGCGGTGAAGCTCCGCGCGTTTCGAGCGTACGAGGCCTTGCGGGCCGCGCTCGGCGAGGTGAAGGGCAAGCGCGCTGCAGGAGGTGACGGTGTCTGACCCGCGCGAGACGAGCGATCTCGATTTCGCGGACGTCCCCGATCCGCTCGGCTACCCGCCCAAGCCCGCCGACGCGGCCGACGTGAAGGCGCCGAGCGAGGCGTCACCGACGCGGGCGCAGCGGGACCGGCGCACGCTCGTCGCCGAGATCATCGTCGGCGCGTGGCTCCTCGCCGCGGTGTTTCGCCTCGGCGTGCGCGAGGATCTCGGCCTCGGGCTGCTCGTGCGCGTCGCGGTGCTGTGCGTGGCCGGGCTCGCGGCGCAGCGCATCGCGGCCGCGCCGGGCCGCGCGCTCGGCCCGCGCCTGCGCGTCGTCCAGGCCGTCGTCGTCGCGGTGCCGCTCGTGTTCGCGCTCGTCGCGATGGTCGGCTCGCGCGGTCCGCTCGACACCGGGCTCGAGCCGGCCGCGCTCGGCCCGTGCTTCTCGACCACGCTCGCCGTCGCCGCCGTGCCGCTCGGCTTCGCGGCGCTGCTTCATCGGCACGCGTTCGCCGTGCTGCCGGCGTGGCGCGGCGCCGCGCTCGGCGCCCTCGGCGGTCTGATGGCGGCGACGGTGATGTGCGTGCACTGCACCGTCGACGCGACCCCGCACGTCCTCCTGGCGCATGGCGCGCCGATCGTCGTGGGCGCGCTCGTCGGCGCGTTGCTCGGCGCGCTCGTGGGCAAGCTATGATGCAACCGCCAATGGACACGAACCGCCGCGACCCGCTCGGCATCTCGGGCATGGTCATCGACGACAAATACCGCGTCGGCCACGCCGTCGGCGAGGGCGGCTTCAGCGTCGTCTACCTGGCGGAGCACACGATCTGGCGCCAGCCCGTGGCCATCAAGTGCTTCAAGCTGCTCGCGAACGCGCCGGAGGATCAGCGCCAGCGGCTGATTCAGAGCTTCATGCAAGAGGGCAGCTTGATGAGCCAGCTCTCGAGCCGCTCGGCCGCCATCGTGCAGGCCCGCGACGTCGGCACGTTCATCACGCCCGATGGGTCGTGGATCCCGTTCATGGTCATGGAGTGGCTCGACGGAAAGCCGCTCGACGTGATCATGCACGAGGAGCAGCGCAACGGTTACCCGGCGCGCTCGATCCAAGACGTGATGACGCTGATGGAGCCCGCGGCCGTGGCGCTCGAGCTCGTCCACAAGCGCGCCATCGCGCACCGCGACGTCAAGCCCGCGAACATCTTCATCCTGGGTGACGCGCGCGGGCAGTCGTTCCACGTGAAGGTGCTCGACTTCGGCATCGCGAAGGTGATGGCCGAGCACGCGGCGGCGGCGGCGGCGCTCGCGCACACGGGCAAGGACATCACGGCCTTCACGCCGAACTACGGCGCGCCCGAGCAGTTCAGCCGCTCGCACGGCGCGACGGGCCCGTGGACCGACGTGTTCGCGATGGCGCTCATCCTCGTCGAGCTCCTGCGCAACGGCCTCCCCGCGCTCGACGGCAACGACTTCATGCAGCTCGCGATCGCGAGCCGCGATCCGCAGCGCAGGCCCTCGCCTCGGAACTTCGGCGTCCAGGTGAGCGATGCCGTCGAGGGCGTGTTCTTGCGCGCGCTCGCCGTGAACCCGTCGGACCGCTACACGTCGATGGGTCAGTTCTGGGCGGCGTTGCACGCGGCCGTGTACGGCGAGGGCGCGTGGAACCCGACGTCGCTCCGCGGGCCGATGTCGGTCGTGTCGTCGTCGTCGCCGCTCGGCACGCACGACATGTCCGGGCCGCGGACGCCCGCGCTCACGCCGCCCGCGCCGCCGCAGACCGGTCAGGCGATGACGACCTCCTCGCCGCCGCAGTCGAAGACGCCGCTGGTCCTCGGGCTCGTGGGCGTGGCGGTCCTCGCAGGCGGCGGCTTCATCGGCTCCCGCGTGCTCGCGGCGCACACGGCCGAGGCCGCCGCGGCCGCCGCAGCGAGCGCGAGCGCGAGCGCCGCAGCCGCAGCCGAGAAGGCGGCCGCCGCGGCCCCGAAGGCGAGCGCGTCGGCCCCGGCCGCGGCGCCGCGCCGCACGACCTGCCCCGACAGGATGGCGCTGGTGCCCGGCGGCAAGTTCTTCATGGGCTCGGACGACGCCGCGATGAAGGACTCGCAGCCCGTGCACAAGGTCACGCTCGACACCTTCTGCATCGACAAATACGAGGTCACCGCCGGCGACTACAAGGCCTGCTCCGACGTCGGCGAGTGCCGCAAGCCCGACGCGACGCCGCAGTACCCGAAGCGCGACTCCCAGTCCGACGCCGACTACGAGAAGACGCGCTCGGCCATCGCCGAGTTCTGCACCTTCGACAAGCCGGGCAAGGAGAAGCACCCCATCAACTGCATCCCTTGGGAGTATGCGAACGGCTACTGCAAGTGGAAGAAGGGTCGCCTCCCGACCGAGGCAGAGTGGGAGTTCGCCGCGCGCGGCTCCGACGGTCGCAAGTTCCCCTGGGGGGACGACGTGGGTGACCAGCGCTACATGAACGCGGCCGGCACCGAGTACAACAAGTGGGAGGCCGCGCACGGCCTGCCCGTGAGCCCTCGCATGTACGACGCGGACGACGGGTTCGCCGGCACCGCGCCCGTCGGCAGCTTCGAGAAGGGCAAGACGAAGTACGGCGCCTACGACTTCGTCGGCAACGTGTGGGAGTGGACGAGCGACTGGTTCGAGACCTACAAGCCGGGCGACGCCGTGAACCCGACGGGCGCGGCCGCGGGCGAGCGCAAGGTCATCCGCGGCGGCGCCTTCAACGGCGGCTACGCGCTGTGGGTGAACCCCGCCTATCGATACTTCCAGGTGTCGACGGCGAGCGTCCCCGGCATCGGCTTCCGCTGCGCGGCGACGCTGTAGTCGAGCCCGCGCGTCACGCCGCATCGCGCCCACTCCATGTCCCCGTTGCCGATCGACGCGAACGCGAGCTTGCCGTGCCACACCTCGTCGCACGAGTCCGCAGGATCGGAGAAACGAGCCTCGACCCGTCCGCGCCGCTCCGCCTCTCGCTCGACGAGCGCGTCGAGCGACCACGCGAGCCCGCCGCTCGAGATGTGATCGAACGGGGCCTCGAGCCGTTCAGGGTCGGACGACGCCGACCAGTCGATAGCCCTTCTGCGGGCCGAGGTCGTAGAGGTGCGCCTCGAGCGGACCCTCCGCGACGCCGTTCGTCATCGTGACGACGACGTACCGTGAAGCGTGCGAGTCGGGCACGCCGCCGTCGGCGGCGACGTGCGGGAGGGTCGCGCAGACGGCGCCGTCGACGCCCGGCGTGACAGCGACGGGGCGCGCGGCAGGATCGGCCGGGGCGCGCCCGAGCGTGGCACCGTAGCGGAACGTCGACGGGTCACGCACCTTGCGGAGACGCGCGAGATCGACCCCGCACAGCTTGTCTTTGCCGTCGACGCGCAGCTCGCCGATCGGCGAGAGCTTCGTCAAGTAGCGAGACAGGATCTGCTCGAGCCGACCCTCGAGCACGAGGCGGAGGTGCTCCGTCGCGTCCTTCGAGGTGAAGCGGCCCATGTCGGCGAGCGTCGTCACCATCTCGGGCGTGAACCGCGCGAGGATCCGCGCCATCCACGCGCCGTCGTGCTCCGTCATGCGGCTGAACGTCGGGTTCGGATATTCGTTCTTCCACGTCGAACCGTCGAAGTCCTCGATCGCGAAGTAGCCGAAGATCTCATTTCCCGGCGAGCGCTTCGCGCGGTCCCACGGACGCTCGGGGACGCCGAAGGTGATGAAATCGGCGCCGACGTCGTCGAAGTCGAAGAGGTACGAGTGGCCGAGGCGCTTCGACACCTCGTCCCAGTCCCACTCGCTGCCGAGGCAGTCGCTCGTGTCGAGGTAATAGTGCCGGACGAAGCCGGGCGACGCGTCGGGGTCGGCCTTCTTGTCGACCGTGATCCACGAGTCCATCGTGTTCTGCTCCCGCGCGTCGAAGTGGTCGAGCCACGCGGCCACGAGCCGGCCGCCGCGGAGGTCGCGCCGGTCGTCGTGATCGATGCGATCGTTCGGGTCGTCGTCGCGG
>DASYCF010000495.1:0-10698 GCA_036500365.1 Byssovorax sp. | reverse complement strand
GTCGCCGAGCGACTCCATGGCCAGGCCGAGCCGCGGATCGTTCACACGCTCGTTCACGCGAGCGGTATATCAGGCCGCGCGCGACAACGTCGCGATCTGGGCGAGCTTGCCGGCGAGCCCGACGCGATAAAATCGGCGCAGCTCGCCGAGCATCTCGGGAATCCGCCGCGGCGCGACGAACGCGTGCTCGAGCCAGGTCGTGTAGCGGTGCGCGTTGTCGTTCGCGGCGCGATAGCGCTCGCGCTCGTCGGCGTCGAGGTCGGGCTCGTAGCACGGGTCGCCGAACAAGCGCGCGCGCAGCTCGGCGGAGACGCGCGGGATCGCCTCGGTGACGAGCAGGCACGTGACGTACTTGTCGACCTCGGCCTGGAGCTCGAGCTCGAGCTGCGTGATCGGCAGCTCGCGGCGCGCGCGCTCGGCGAGGCACAGGAAGTGGCTCACGCCTTCGACGATCTGGGCCGCGAGATCGAGGCCGAGCCGCACGCCCGCCTCGAGGCCGCGGCGCGGCAGCCGGAGGGCGATCTCGAGGCCGCCGTCGTCCTCGCGCACGAGCAGCGACTCGCGCGCGCCGTCGTCGTCGCTCGCCTCGATGAAGGCGTCGACGTCGGGCGTGGCGTCGACGCCGTAGTGCGCCGCGAGCTCGCGCTGGATGGCGGCGGGGAGCGTCGCGCCCACGCTCAGGCGAGCCCGATCGGAGTCTTGTGCGCGAGGATCCCGTGCGCGCCGAGCTCCTCGGCGAGGCGGGTCGAGCCCGTCGCGAGCCAGCGCTCGTAGAGCCGGACGATCGTGCGCTCGCTCTGCGCGCCGCACGCGAGCGTGCCGTCGGCGATGTCGCGCAGCACGGCGACGAACCGATCGAACTTCGTCGCGAGCTCCGAGAGCACGCCGCGGCGCGCCTCGCGCTCGTCCCTCACGCGGAGCATCGCCGCCGCGTTGAGGTACGCCGTCGCGCCGACGCCGACGACGTAGCCGCGGTCGACCTTCGACTCGAGGTGCCCGCCGAAGAAGCCGAGCACGTAGAGCACGTGGTCGCCGAGCGAGCGCAGCCGCTGGAAGCGCTCGGCCGACGGCGCCTCCATCGCGTCGCGGAGCTGGAACGTCAGCGGCCGCGTGAGCGCCGCGGCGACCGGCTCCGTCGGGTGGGCGAAGTGCGCGAGCATCGCGACGAGGTACGTCGCGGCCTCGTCCGTCGCGTCGACGCGCCGCGCGCGGATGGCCCCCGTGAGCACCTCCTCGAAGTACGCGGACAGATCCGGGGCGATGACGACAGGTGAAGAGGACGTCTTGGGCATCGGCGGCACCTCTGGCGAGGAGACCCATGGGAGCGCGCCGAGCATTCGAGCAGCGCGCCAGAAGTTGGGCGCAGCTCTCCGGGATCACTTGTGAATTAGCGCATCGTCGCCGCCCGCGCCAGCTTTCGGATGTCAAGTTTGTGAAGGATTTCAGATGGTTGTAGCCATCGCCCCGGGCGGCTGCCAGCGCGTAACCCCGCGCGCCGTCTGCGCTTGACAGAAGGAGTGCCGTGACTACATTCGGCGCCGTCGCTAGCACTCTCGCATTTCGAGTGCTAGCAATCGCGCGGGCTCAGGCACGCGGCGGGCGAGCACAGGTCACGACGGCTCCGCTGTCGCCGGCCGTGATCCGCCGCGCCCGGCCCGCGAACGCTTTTGCGTGGCGCATCGCCACGCGCCCGGAGGACAGGACCATGAAGATCAGGCCGCTGCAGGACCGCGTGATCGTTCGTCGCGTGAAGGAAGAAGAGAAGACCAAGGGCGGGCTCTACATCCCCGACACGGCCAAGGAGAAGCCGATCGAGGCGACCGTCGTCGCCGTCGGCAACGGCAAGGTCCTCGAGGACGGCACCGTCCGCAAGCTCGACGTCAAGGCTGGCGACCGGATCCTGTTCGGGAAGTACTCCGGCACCGAGGTGAAGGTCGACGGCGAGGAGCACCTGATCCTCCGCGAGGACGACATCCTCGGGGTCCTCGAGAGCTGATCCGCCGTCGCACGCGCGGGCCATGAGCCCCCGTGCGGCAAGACTCAAGGCTAGAGAAGGAGTTCGAATATGGCTGCCAAGGAAATCGTTTATCACGAGTCGGCGCGCACGCTGATTCTCGCGGGCGTCAACGCGCTCGCCGACGCGGTGAAGGTCACGCTCGGCCCCAAGGGTCGCAACGTCGTGATCGAGAAGAGCTTCGGCTCGCCGACGGTCACCAAGGATGGTGTCACCGTCGCGAAGGAGATCGAGCTCGAGAACAAGTTCGAGAACATGGGCGCGCAGATGGTCCGCGAGGTCGCGAGCAAGACCTCCGACATCGCGGGCGACGGCACGACGACGGCGACCGTGCTCGCGCAGGCGATCTACCGCGAGGGCTCGAAGCTCGTCGCGGCCGGGCACAACCCGATGGAGATCAAGCGCGGCATCGACAAGGCGGTCGAGGCCATCGTCGAGCACCTGAAGACGAGCGCGAAGCAGACCAAGGACGCGAAGGAGATCGCGCAGGTCGGCACCATCAGCGCGAACGGTGACACGACGATCGGCAAGCTCCTCGCCGACGCGATGGAGAAGGTCGGCAAGGAGGGCGTCATCACGGTCGAGGAGGCCAAGAGCGCCGAGACCACCCTCGACGTCGTCGAAGGCATGCAGTTCGACCGCGGCTATCTGTCGCCGTACTTCGTGACCGATCCCGAGGCCATGAAGTGCAACATGGAGGACTGCTACATCCTCATCTCGGAGAAGAAGATCTCCAACATGAAGGATCTCCTCCCCGTCCTCGAGGCGATCGCGAAGAGCCAGAAGCAGCTCCTCATCATCGCCGAAGACGTCGAGGGCGAGGCGCTCGCCACGCTCGTCGTCAACAAGCTCCGCGGCACGCTGCACTGCGCCGCCGTGAAGGCTCCTGGCTTCGGTGATCGCCGCAAGGAGATGCTCAAGGACATCGCCGTGCTGACCGACGGTCAGGTGATCGCCGAGGAGCTCGGGCTCAAGCTCGAGAACGTCACGATCAGCGACCTCGGCCGCGCCAAGACCGTGATCATCGACAAGGACAACACGACGATCGTCGGCGGTCAGGGCAACAAGGAGAAGATCAAGGCGCGCCAGAGCGAGATCCGCGCGCAGATCGAGAACACGACGAGCGACTACGATCGCGAGAAGCTCCAGGAGCGCCTCGCGAAGCTCGTCGGCGGCGTCGCGGTCGTCAAGGTCGGCGCAGCGACCGAGACCGAGATGAAGGAGAAGAAGGCCCGCGTCGAGGACGCCCTTCACGCGACCCGCGCGGCCGTGGAAGAGGGCATCGTCCCCGGCGGCGGCGTCGCGCTCATCCGCGCGCAGTCCGTCCTCGCGGGGCTCAAGCTCTCGGAGGAGCAGAAGTTCGGCGTCAACATCATCCGCCGCGCCATCGAGGAGCCCCTCCGCCAGATCGCCGCGAACGCGGGCGAAGAGGGCTCGATCGTCGTCCAGAAGGTCCGCGACGGGAAGGACTCGTACGGCTACAACGCCGCGACGAACGACTACGGCGACCTGATCGCGATGGGCGTCATCGACCCGGCGAAGGTCGTCCGCTCGGCCCTCCAGAACGCCGCCAGCGTCGCGAGCCTCATGCTCACGACCGAGGCGATCATCGCGGAGCGCCCGAAGGACGCGAAGGCGGAAGCGGGCGGGGGACACGCCGGCCACGGTCACGACTTCTGAGAGGGGCGCTGGGTCTACTGCGCATCCCCGCGGCGTCGGTCGTCCGTGCTCGCGTACAGGAGTACGCTCCGCGCGGACTCCCTAGCCGCGGGGCGCGCAGCGACCCATCGACCCTCTCAGTCGGTCCTCGCGACCTCCCGGTTGCACCCGAGCGGATAGGATAGCAGAAGGCCCGCACCTCGAAGGAGGTCGCGGGCCTTTCGCTTTCGTATTCGACGCAACCTCTCTCCCAGGGTCTCTTGGAGGGAGCGTAAGGGGCGCGTTGGCTTCGCTGCGCGCCCCGCGGCTAGGGAGGGCGCGCGGAGCGTACTCTGGTACGCGAGCACGACCGACCGACGCCGCGGGGATGCGCAGTAGAAGCCAGCGCGCCCCGACCTGCGCGCCCCGACCTAGATGACGCCGAATTTTTTGCCGACCTTCTCGAAGGCCTCGAGCGCGCGGTCGAGGTGCTTCTTCTCGTGCGTCGCCATGTAGCTCGTGCGGAGGACCTGCTGCTTCGGGGCGACGCCGGGGGTGATGAAGGGGTTCACGTAGAGGGCGTGCTCGTCGAGGAGGGTCTTCCACATCATGACGGTCTTGAGGTCGTCGCGGATGTAGATGGGGATGACGGCGGTCTCGGTCTTGCCGAGCTCGAAGCCGAGGCGCTTAAGCTCGACGCGCATGTAGGTGAAGTTCTCGCGGAGCTTCTCCTGGCGCCACGGCTCCTCTTGCATGAGCTCGAGCGAGGCCATCGCCGCGGCGACGCACGGCGGCGCCGCGCTCGCGGCGAAGAGGAACGAGTAGGCGAAGTGCTGGATGTAATCGAGCACCTTGCGGTCGCCGACGAGCCAGCCGCCGATCGACGCGAGCGACTTCGAGAACGTCCCGCCGATGAGGTCGACGTCCTTCTCGACGCCGAAGTGCGAGGCCGTGCCGCGGCCCTGCTTGCCGATGACGCCGAGCGCGTGCGCGTCGTCGACGAGGATGCGCGCCTTGTGCTTCTTCACGATCTCGACGATGCCGGGCAGGTTGGCGATCTCGCCCTGTGAGCTGAACACGCCGTCGGTCACCACCAGCGCGCCCTCGCTCGCGTCGAGCTCGGTGAGGGCCTGATCGAGCGCGGTCGGGTCGCTGTGGCGATACCGCACCATGCGCGCGCCGGCCGCCTGGGCGAGGCGCACGCCGTCGTAGATCGACGCGTGATCGTCCTTGTCGATCACGGCGACGCTCTTCTTGTTCGAGAGCAGCGCCGAGATGCTCGCGATGTTCACCTGGTATCCGGTGGTGAACACGAGGCCAGCCTCCTTGCCGTGGTAGGCGGCGAGCTTGTCCTCGAGCTCCTTGTGGAGGCGCATCGTGCCGTTGACGAGGCGCGAGCCGGTCATGCTCGTGCCGTACTTCTCGATCGCCGCCTTCGCCGCCTCGCGCACCTTCGGGTGCGTCGTCAGGCCGAGGTAGTTGTTCGAGCCGAGCATGATGACCGTGCGCCCCTCGAGCTGCGCCTCCGGTCCGTTGTTGAAGTCGAGCGGGCGGAAGAACGGGTACATGCCCATGGCGCGCGCGTTGTCGGCGGCCATGAACTTCTGGCACTTGTCGAAGACGTCCTTGCCGCCGATGCGCGAGAGGCTCGTGCGCTGCGCCATGTCGCGCGCGAGGCCCTGCTCGGCGCTCGTGACGGTCTGCGTCGCGCCGCCGCCCGCGCTCGCCACGGCCTGCGCCGGCGCGCTCGCCGCGTACGACGACGCGCCGTTCGTGTGCGCCGCGCCGTTCGTCTTCGCGGGCGCGGCCGCGGGCTTCTTCGAGCCGAGCGCGTCGGCCTCGCCGTCGAGCGCGGGGTCGATGTTGGGCATCGCGTGGCCGCTGACGAGGATCTCCCACGCCTCGCGCGCGCGCTCGCCGGCGGCGCTGAGGCGCCCGCGCGCGTCCATCACGCCCGTCGCGACGCGCATCACCTTGTCGTTTCCGACGAGGCGAACGAACGCGCCCGACGTGGCGATCCGCTTGCCGCCTGCGACCAGCCGCTCCTTCATGCCCATGGTGATCGTGTCCTCGAGGTCCATCGCGCGCCGCCGCATGCGAACGCGGGGCCAAGCACGTGCACCGCCAAAATCAGCGGTGTTTCTGCCACGCGCCTTAGGTTCAACCCCGGGGTGCGTCAATCATTCGACACTTCGCGGTAGCGGAGCGGGTAGCCGCGTTCGCGCGCAGCCTGACCGAGCGAAGCGAGGTCGGGGTTTGGGGCCGCTCGCGGCCCCATCGATGATCACGACGGCGGGAGCGAGCCCGCGCGGATCCACGCGGCGAGATCCTCGATCACCTTCACGTCGGCGTGCGCCGGCGCGTCGTACTCGTCCGGCACCGACGGCGCGGTGCCGAAGACGAAGTGGTGGTTCAGCCCCTTGTAGAGGCGCATCGTCACGTTCGGCCGCCCCGCGAGGGCGCGCTGCCACCCGACGAAGTCGTCGGCCGCGGTGACCTGGTAGTCGCGATCGCCCTGCAGCACGAAGATCGGCGTCGTGAGCTCGAGCGCGATCGGCCGCGGATCGTACGCGAGCTGATCGACGATGTACGAGCGCGGGCGCTTCGCGCCCACGAGCACGAACGTCTCGTCGGGCGGCCCCGGCCTCTCTGCGGCGTCGAACGCGTCGCGCTCGGCGGCGATCGCCACCTCGATCGCGTGCTGGTTCGCGTGGTGGAGGCGCATGAGGTAGGCGGTCTGATCGGCGAGCAGCTTGTCGATGCGCCGCGTGGGCCCGGCGAGGAGCGCGATCCCCGCGAGGCCCTCGGCGCCCTTCGCGATCTTCGGCGCGAGCGCCGCGCCGAGGCTGTGGCCCACGACGAACACCTTCGCGCCGTCGACGTCGGGGAGCGCCTTCGCGTCGACCACGGCGGCGCGCGCGTCGAGCACGGTCTCCGTGTCGTACGTGACGGCCTTCGGCACGGTCTTGGGCAGCTCGTGCGAGCGCTTCTCGTAGCGCAGCACGGCGACGCCGCGCGACGCGAGGCCGCACGCGAGGTCCTTGAAGAGCTTGGTCCCCTTGTTCGACTCGTCGCGATCGTTCGGCCCCGAGCCGTGGACGAGGATCGCGACGGGAAAGCGCGCGCCGGCCTTCGGGCGCGTGAGCGTCGCCGCGAGCTTCGGCCGCACCCCGACCTCGAGGTCGCGCTCCTCGATGGCGGACAGATCGCAATACGCCGGCGCGCGCCAGGTCGGCGTGAGCGGACCGAACCAGAGCGACGAGACGCGCGCCGCGTCGTCGAAGCCGACGGTCACGACGATCGAGCCCTTCTCGAACTCTGCGGTCGCCCAGACGATCGAGCGGCGCCCGGTCGACGTCTCGTGGAGCTCGGACACGGCGACGAAGCGGCCGCTGTCGCCGCGCGAGTCGGTGAAGCCGCCCTCGAGCCTCGACGCCGACAGCGTCGCCGCGATCCTGTCGTCGAACGCCGCGCGCGCCTGCTCGTACCGGCCGGCTGCGAGCAGGCCGACGAGCTCCCGCGCGAGCTCCTTCCGCGGCGTCTCGGCCCGCGCGGCGGCGCTCGTGACGACCGGCTGGGGCGACGCCGCGACCGCCGTCGCCGCGCCGCACCCCGCCGCGCCCAGCGCGAACACGATCGCTGCCGCGCTCGAACGAAGCATGGCGCGCAGCCTCCCAAACGACGACGGCGGGGAGCAACAAACCTCGGGGCAAACAAGCCCGTCGCTGACATGAGGGCGCGTCGCACGTACAGGTCTATTGCAACTCGTTGCGTGGTAAAACCAGTCGTGTTAAAAACTTTTTCATAGCATGCGCCGCGTCCTTGTCGTCGATGACGAAGAGAACCTCCGCGTCGTGGTGCGCGCGTTCCTGCGGCGCGACGGGTACGAGGTCGAGGTCGCCGCGAGCGGCGAAGAGGCGCTCGGCCTCGTCGAGACGTTCGGCCCTGACGTCGTGCTGACCGACGTGCGCATGCCGAAGATGGGCGGCCTCGATCTCCTCGCGACGCTGAAGGCGAAGGGCTTCGACGCGACCGTCATCGTGATGAGCGCGTACGGCAACCTCGACCTCGCGCTCGAGGCGATCAAGGCCGGTGCGTACGACTACATCCAGAAGCCCTTCAAGGCCGAGGAGGTGCTCCTCACGCTGAAGAAGGCCGAGGAGCGCGAGTCGCTGCGGCGCGAGAACCGCGCGCTCCGCCAGGAGATCCGCAAAGAGCACCTCTTCGAGACGATCCTCGCGAAGAGCCCGCCCATGCAGGGCATCTTCAAGACGATCGCGAAGATCGCCGACTACAAGACGACGGCGCTCGTCACGGGCGAGAGCGGCGTCGGCAAGGAGCTCGTCGCGCGGGCGATCCACACGCGGTCGAGTCGGCGCGCCGGGCCGTTCGTCGCCGTGAACTGCGGCGCGATCCCCGAGGCGCTGCTCGAGAGCGAGCTCTTCGGCTACCGGCGCGGCGCGTTCACCGACGCGGTCGCCGATCGCACGGGCCTCTTCGAGCAGGCACACATGGGCACGCTCCTCCTCGACGAGGTGGGCGAGCTCCCGCTCTCGCTCCAGGTGAAGCTCCTCCGCGTGCTGCAGGAGGAGACGATACGGCGCCTCGGCGACGTGAAGGACGTCAAGGTCGACGTGCGCATCATCGCGGCGACGCACCGCGATCTGCAGGCCGAGACGAAGGCGGGGCGCTTCCGCGAGGACCTCTACTATCGAATCAACGTGCTGCCGATCCACATCCCGCCGCTCCGGGAGCGCCGGGAGGACGTGCCCTTGCTCGTGGACCATTTCATGGCGCGGAACAACGCGCGCTTCGGCACGAACCTCCGCGGCTTCGACTCCGAGGCGCGGCGCCTGCTCCTCGAGTACAGCTGGCCCGGCAACGTGCGGGAGCTCGAGAACACGGTCGAGCGCGCGATGGTGCTCTCCGAGCGCGACCTCATCTCTGCCGAGGACCTGCCCGAGCGCGTGCGCGAGGCGCGCGACCCGATTCAAATGCACCTCACGAGCGGCGAGCTCTCGATCAAGAAGACCGCGCGCGTCATCGAGGAGATCTTGATTCGACGCGCGCTGCAAAAGACCAAGGGCAACCGCACGAAGGCGGCCGAGGTGCTCGAGATCAGCCACCGCGCGCTGCTCTACAAGATCAAGGACTACCACATCGATCTATAGAGAGGCCCCTGGGGCCGTGCGGCGCGCGACCGCGACTTCCATCGATCTGCCGCGTCGCTCAGCGCGCGTCGGGCAGGGCGGGCGTGTGGATGACGACCTCCGCCAAGGGGCCCTTGCCTTGCTTCGAGGCGCCGAGGCCGATGCGGAAGGAGCCGGGGTGCGAAGGGCTCCAGTCGAAGTCCTTCCCGTCGGGGCTCGCCTTGACGCCGTTCTCGTCGATCCGCAGGAAGAAGTGCCGCACGGCGCGGAGCGGGATCACCGGCGCGTCGTCCGCCGTCCGCACGAACGGGCCGTCGAGGGTGAAGTGCAGCGGGATGACGTCGCCGCGTTCGAACTCGATGATCAGCGGCTGACGCGACGCGAGGGCGGCCCCGCTCGAGCCGAGATCGGCGGCCCGGACGTAGCGCGGAGGGGGCGTCGCCGCGCAGCCGCAGAGCGCGATCGTCAGCGCCAACACGACTCCCGATGAGGCATTCGTCGACATCGATTCTTCTCTCTTTTTACTACGCTCGTAGTAATTGTCGGAGAGGCGAGGACGCGAAGCCCCGCCCGCTCGGTCAGTGGTTGCCGAAGGCGATCGCGGTGAGCGCGATCGCCGCGATCCATGCCGCGAACACGGCGCGGAGCCACGGGCGGTCGAGGCCGAGGCGCGGGGTAGGCGCCCCGTCGACGAGGTGCGCCACGCGGCGGGCGAGCGCGGTCTCGCTCGCCGCGAGGGTCGCTCCGCGCGTCGAGGTGAAACCCGTCGCCGCGCGCGCGCGGACGAGCGCCGAGGCGAGCAGGGCAGGCGAGACACCGGCGCGCACGGCGCGCGCGTCGGCGGCGAGCTCGATCCCCTCGTGGAGGCGCCGCGCCGCGCGACCGAGGAGCGGGACGAACCAGAAGACGTCGTGCACGATCCCGACGAGCGTCGCGAGCGCGAGGTGATGCTCGGCGACGTGAGCGATCTCGTGCGCGAGCGCGGCGCGGCGCTCGGCGGGCGAGAGCGCCTCCCACACGCGAGCCGGGAAGCAGGCGTAGGGCCGGAGCCACCCCCCGGTGAACGGTGACCCCGCGAGCTCGGCGCACACGAGGATTTCGACGTCGCGGAGGCCCACGACCCTACGGCCGACGAGCATCGCGGCCGTCCGCGCCGCCAGGTGGGCGCGCTCGGCGCGGCGCCACGCGCGCGCACGCGCCGCCAGCCGGAGCACGCCGATGGCCGCGAGGAGCCCGGCGATCACGCCAGGCGCCCACGGAGCGTGGTGCGCGAGCCACGCGGCGAGGAGGTCCGGCGCGCTCTGCGTGTGGAGCTCGCCGCGCGCGACGGCCCCGAGCACGAGCTCGACGCGCGGCACGAGCCACCACAGGCCGACCCCGATCCGGAACGAGCCGAGGCCCTGCGGGACGCCGGCGGCTCGCAGCCACAAGAACGACTGCTCGGGGACGCCGCGCGCGGCGTCGATCGCGACCTTCGCGAACGGCGCCGACGCGATCGCCAGCGCGGCGCGACCCGGCGGGAGCCGCAGCGCCCGGAGCGCGGCGCCCGCGACGAGCCACGCGATCAAGAACGAGCCGACGCCGTTGAGCAGCACGTTGAAGGCGACGAGCGCGGCGACGTTCACGGCTTGCTCCGGAGGCGGGCGTCGATCTTGCGGCGGAGCTCGCGCAGCTCGTCCGTGGTGAGGGCCTCGTCGTCGAGCAGCGCGAGGATGGGGCTCGCGCGGTCGCCCGGGTAGAGCGCGCGCTGGATGCGCTCGACGATGCCGCGCGTGACGCCCGGCGCGCGCCGCGCGACGCGATAGAGGTAACGACGACCGTCCTTGTCGCGGACGACGAGGCCCTTCTCGAAGAGCCGCGCGAGGACGGTCATCACCGTCGTGTAGGCGAGGTCGT